>QXZO01000112.1:0-12279 GCA_009886305.1 Betaproteobacteria bacterium | reverse complement strand
TTGTCTATCATGGACAAAAGACGTATAACGGCGTAGCCATTCTTTCGCGCGAAAAAATGTTTGATATTCAGGTAGGTGTTCCCGGTTTACAAGATGAGCAGGCTCGCGTAATCGCAGCAACAAGCGCTGATGGTTTACGAATTATTAATGCTTACGTGCCTAATGGAGAGTCAATTGATTCTCAAAAATATCAATATAAACTCAAGTGGTTGAGGGCTTTTGTGGATTTTGTGCTTGCCGAAGCTGTTCAACATAATAAGCTCGTGGTGTTAGGCGACTTTAATATAGCCCCCAAAGATCAGGACGTTTATGATGCTGAGGCTTTTCGTGACAAGGTCTTGTGTACATCGCAAGAAAGAGACTTATATGAAGAACTGTTAAATTTTGGATTGCATGACAGCCTAGACGAGTTTCTTCACGGTCCAGACAGGTTTACGTGGTGGGATTATCGGATGAACGCATTTAGGAGGAAGCTTGGTTTAAGGATTGACCATATTTTAATGTCTGGCTCGGTTCGAGAACAATGTGCTTCAGTCGAAGTGCTTAAATCCTTTAGGAAAATGGAGCGGCCTTCTGATCATGCTCCTGTCATGGCGGTTACTGATTAACACGTCCCTTCGGCTCAAAAAAGTGAGTCAGAAATTATTTTTTATCGAACGAGAGATTCAGTTCTGATATCTTACGGGCAATAGTATTTCGTCCAATGCCGAGTAAATTTGCTGCTTCTATTTTACGTCCAGCAGTGAATGTTAAAGCCCTAGATATCAGTGCTTTTTCAAAAGTTTGTGTCAACCCCTCGTATAAGCCTGTACTGCCGTTGTGTAATAGTTGATCCACCTCTTTCCCGAGCAATTGCTGCCACCCCTCGTTGGGGTCTAGTGATTTATCGATTTCGTGCTTAAAATCTTTGGGGAGATCAGAAATGTCCACGTATGCTCCTGGCGCCATAATTGTCACCCAGTGGCAGAGGTTTTCTAGTTGACGTACGTTGCCATGCCATGATTTAGTTTTAAGGTAACTCAGGGCTTCCTCCGTGAAGGATTTTCTTTGCGAATTTAGTTTTGTTGCGTTTCTCTCTAGGAAAAAATCTGCGAGTAATGGAATGTCCTCGATGCGCTCTCTAAGTGGTGGGACTTTTACTCGAATGACATTGAGGCGGTGAAAAAGATCTTCACGAAACAACCCTTCATCCACTCTTTGCTCTAAATCTTGGTGTGTGGCCGCGAGCACTCTTACGTTTGCTTTGAGGGGATCATGGCCACCTACGCGGTAGTAGTGGCCATCAGATAAAACACGGAGTAGCCTCGTTTGCAGTTCCGCGGGCATATCTCCTATCTCGTCAAGAAACAGGGTCCCACCTGCAGCTTGTTCAAATCGGCCTTTTCTCGTTGTTTGAGCGCCTGTGAATGAACCTCGCTCGTGTCCAAACAATTCCGACTCAAGTAATTCTTTGGGGATTGATGCAGTATTGATGGCTACGAAGGGTTTACTGCTGCGTTGACTGTGTTGATGAAGCGCCTGGGCGATCAATTCTTTCCCAGTCCCTGATTCGCCTGTAATGAGCACGGTTGCGTCTGTTTGTGACAGACGTCCGATTGTTCGGAAAACCTCTTGCATTGATTTTGCCTGGCCTAAAAGGCCATTCGGATTGGTAGAGTTGTCCGTACGTGTGGTTTGTTCATCACTTTTTTTAATTGCTCGTTGAATAAGCTCGACCGCAGCATCAATATCAAAAGGCTTTGCTAAATATTCGAAAGCTCCTCTTTGAAAGGCGCTAACTGCGCTATCGAGATCGGAGTGCGCTGTCATAATAATCGTTGGCACTTTTGGAAATTTTTCATTAATCTCATTTAAAAGGTCCAACCCGCTATTCCCACTCATTCGTATATCGCTGACGACAACGGAAGGTGTTTCTTTGGTGAGCGCAGCGCTTGCTTCTTCAGCAGATGAAAACAATCGAAAATTAATACTTTCTCGGATTAATGTCTTTTCGAAAACCCATCGTATAGATTGATCATCATCTACAATCCAAACCTTAGCCATTTATGTGCTCTCCTGAATTCTGAGTTGATTTGATCGGGATGAGTACCGTGAAACATGTATTTCCTGGTTGTGATTCAACATCTATTGTTCCATTGTGATGACTGATGAAAGTTTGAGATAACGAAAGGCCTAATCCGCTACCGTCGTTTTTTCCGGAAATGAGAGGAAAAAATATTTTGTCTATTAACGACTTTGGTATGCCTGGTCCATTGTCAGAAATATCTATAAACAATCCTAGTTTAAAGAATTGATTTGCCAAGGTGACGCGTCGCGCAACTCTTGTTCTGATTTTGATTTGCCCTTTTCCACAAAGAGCTTGCGCTGCATTCCGTGCAACGTTTAAAAAAGCTTGAGTTATCTGCTGTTTATCGCCCACCATATCTGGGAGACTTAAATCGTAGTCACGCTCCATGCGTAAGCCACATGAGAATTCGGCGAGTATTACCGAGCGTATCTGTTCGAGCACCTCATGGATATTGAAGCTGACCATTTGCGGAATTTTGTGCGGGGTTAATAATCGATCAAGTAGGTCCCTGAGTCGGTCTGCTTCCTTGATAATCACGGATGTATATTCGTGCAGTTCCTCTTTGTCCAATTCCCGATCAAGCAGTTGCGCAGCACCTCGAAGTGCTCCAAGCGGATTTTTTATTTCGTGGGCTAGGTTTCTAATTAGTTCTCTACTATGATTTGTTTCTGAGATAATTCGTTGCTCGCGTGCAATTTTTGTTTGTTGTGAAGGACAAGAAAACTCAATCAAAAAATCATGTTCGCTAATGTCTCCGACCGGAGTTACCGTAAATGAGAGCTCTGTTTTTTTGTAATCGTGAATTTGAAATGGAATTTCGTGTTGGATATAGCTGCATCGATGACGTCTAGCATGTTCAACGCCTATCAGCATTGCGCTTGGGTTAACAAAAAGTTTCTTTAATGAAGTACCTTTCGCACTTTTTCGGCTCACATCAAAAAGATGCTCAGCGGCAGGATTGATATAGCTGATGCAGTTGTGTTGATCAATCAAGACAACTGCTGAGGACAGCATTTCCAGTCCGGGAAATTCACTAAATTCTTTAATTGCGTTCATGTTAGATACGCACCTAATTTTCCAGATTTTTTTGTTTTTATTGATTAAATTAACGTAAGAGTAAGAGTTGCGACTTAAGGGCCGCAACTCTTGCCACATCGATGATTAGGAGCTGTAATACATATCAAATTCAACCGGATGTGTTGTCATGTTGAAGCGGTTAACTTCGTCCATCTTTAGGTCAATATATGCATCTATCATTTCATCGGACATCACCCCGCCCTTAGTTAGGAACTCTCGATCAGCGCTCAGTGCTTTTAGTGCTTGCTCAAGTGAGCCGCAGACCGTTGGGATTTTTGAAAGCTCTTCTGGGCTCATCGTGTAGAGATCTTGGTCTACTGGCCCCCCCGGATGAATTTTATTTTCAATCCCGTCTAGGCCCGCCATGAGTAGCGCAGAAAATGCCAGGTACGGATTGGCCATTGCATCCGGAAAACGAGTTTCAATTCTTCGCCCTTTGTCGCTTGCGACATGTGGAATCCGGATAGACGCAGAACGGTTTCGGGCCGAGTAAGCTAAATTTACTGGGGCTTCAAATCCGGGGACTAACCGCTTATAGGAATTCGTACTTGGATTTGTGATGGCGTTTAGTGCCTGAGCGTGTTTGATGATTCCGCCGATGTAGTAGAGCGCGGTTTCTGAAAGGCCGGCATATTCGTCGCCAGCAAATAAGTTTTTCCCATCTTTCCAAACTGACTGGTGTACATGCATCCCAGTGCCGTTATCACCAACTACAGGTTTGGGCATAAATGTTGCAGTCTTTCCGTATGAGTGAGCGGTATTCCAGATCGTATACTTTAATATCTGAGTCCAATCGGCCCTTTTAACCAATGTATTAAATTTTGTTCCGATTTCGCATTGACCTGCTGCTGCTACTTCATGGTGATGCACCTCAACTTCTACGCCCTGGGCTTCGAGGGCCATACAGATAGCGTTTCGTAGGTCTTGTAATGAATCTACAGGTGGAACAGGAAAGTAGCCGCCTTTAGTTCGCGGACGATGTCCGAGATTGCCGCCCTCCATTTCGATTCCCGAGGACCATGGAGCTTCTTCTGAATTAATTTTTACAAAACTTCCACCGGCACCAACGTCCCAGGTAATGCTGTCAAAAACAAAAAATTCTGGTTCTGGCCCAAAGTATGCTGTATCTCCGATGCCAGTAGATTGTAGGTAGGCTTCCGCTCTTTTAGCAATCGATCTAGGGTCACGGTCATAACCTTTACCATCCGAGGGCTCAATAACGTCACAGCTTATATTTAAAACAGGTTCCTCTGTGAACGGATCTATACGGGCTGAGTCAGGATCTGGAACGAGCAGCATGTCAGATGCTTGAATTCCTTTCCAGCCTGAAATTGATGAGCCATCAAAGGCGTGTCCATCTTCAAATTTGCTTGTGTCGAACTCTCGGGTAGGTACTGAAACATGCTGTTCTTTGCCGCGAGTATCCGTAAAACGAAGATCGACAAATTTGACATCATTGTCAGCGATCATCTTGAGTACATCAGAGGGTGATGCCATTATTATTCTCCTAAACCTTAAAATTGATTGAAATGTTGAGTGCAGTTTATGCCTCTTAGCTCAATCTGTTACACGCACAAATCATGCCAACCTATACTAATAAGGTTTACTGAGGCATTATAAGATTTAGCGAGCTTGAGGGTGGATATTTTAGCATCATTATGGTGCATATTTATATAATGCGCACAGTTTATGTGCATTAATTTATTTTTTACATAAAGAATGGGTTAAAATGGATCTAGATTCCGTAATTAATAGCGTAAAATCCCGAGCAGTAGAATATAATCTGCCCTACTTTGGTGCATCTACGCCTGTGGAAACGCAGTTTATTCAGGCAAATTCAAATTCAACTTTTATTGTAGACGTTCGCACTCGTGCTGAATGGGCCTATGTCGGCTTAGTACCTCGTTCGCTTCAAATTGAGTGGCAGTCTTTTCCCACGGGTGAACTTAACGAAAGGTTTTTAGATCAGCTTCAGCAAAATGTTCCTATTGACGCCTTTGCGCTGTTTCTTTGTAGAAGCGGAGCTCGATCACACGCCGCGGCATCGCTAGCCAGTAGTGTGGGTTATTCGAAGGCAATAAACATCATAGATGGATTTGAGGGCGATAAAGATGCTTCTGGTCATCGTGGCAATATTGCCGGATGGAAATTTTCTGGACTACCCTGGATTCAGAATTGAGGTTAAGGGTTGGGATGAACGTGATTCTATATTGATTGCCAATTGATTAAGTCAAAGTTCCAAGTCATGAGAATTATTAATCCGAATAGAATTCTGTAGTACCCAAATGGTTTAAAGCTATGTTTTGAGACAAACCTAATTAGAACTTTAACTGTCAGTAGCGCTGTGATGAAAGCGGCACAAAACCCGACTAATAGGGCGGGTAGGGCCGAGCCGGTTATTAGTTCGGGGGTTTTGGCGAGATCAAACGCTGTAGCGGCGAACATTGTCGGGATAGCTAATAGAAAAGAAAATAATGTTGCCGTTTTCCGAGGTAATCCAATGGATAGTCCACCTATGATCGTAGCTCCTGATCGTGAAACGCCCGGAAAAATAGCAAGAGATTGAAAGAAGCCAATTTTAATCGCTTGAGAAACCGTTATCTCTTCGGGTTGTATTTCTCTAGGTAGTTTATTTTTGTTCTCTACAACGATAATGATGATGCCTCCCAAAATTAAAGCACAGGAGACAGAAATAGGCGAAAACAAATAGGTTTTGACAACGTCGTGAAAGATCAGCCCAATACAGGCAGTTGGAATGAACGCTGCAGCAATTTTAGCGGCAAAGCTATCCCATTTTTTAGCAGGTAACTCTTTAAATGTGTTGAAGATCGTTAGCCTTTGATGCCAACACACAGCGAGGATGGCCCCTAGCTGGATAACAACAAGAAATGCTTTAACCTCAGCCCCATTAAGCGAGAGGAGGCTAGAGGCAATGATTAAATGTCCAGTACTAGATATCGGTAGAAACTCTGTGAGTCCCTCCAATATTCCAATTAAGATAACCGTAATCGTATTGTCCATATGGATTCCGCTATCTATTAGCTAGCTTGCGTCTTAACGGGGCTACTTGCCCCGTCCGCTCTCGTCAAATCGAATCCGCAAAACAGTCTAAGCCTTCTTGTAGAGCTCACTTCCTGATTCAACGAACTCCTTAGATTTTTGTTTCATACCCTCGGATGCTTGTTCATTCGCATAATCTCTAACGTCTTGTGAAATTTTCATAGAACAAAAGTGTGGACCACACATTGAGCAAAAGTGAGCTAGTTTTGCCCCTTCTTGAGGTAGTGTTTGATCGTGGAAATCCTTCGCTTTTTCAGGATCTAAACCCAAATTGAATTGATCTTCCCATCGGAACTCGAAGCGTGCTTTCGATAGTGCGTTATCTCGCATCTGGGCTCCTGGATGCCCTTTCGCTAAATCTGCTGCATGCGCCGCTAGCTTGTAGGCCATAATGCCTTCTTTTACGTCATTTCTGTCCGGTAATCCAAGGTGCTCCTTTGGAGTCACGTAACAAAGCATAGCGGTTCCATACCAGCCTATCTGCGCAGCACCTATCGCAGATGTAATGTGGTCATGTCCCGGAGCAATATCCGTTGTTAAAGGCCCGAGCGTGTAAAAAGGAGCTTCGCCACAGTGTTCAAGTTGAAGATCCATGTTTTCTTTAATCATGTGCATAGGTACGTGTCCAGGGCCCTCGATCATCACTTGGCAGTCATGCTTCCAAGCAATTTTAGTAAGTTCACCTAGAGTTTTAAGTTCAGCAAACTGAGCTTCATCATTCGCGTCATAAATTGATCCAGGACGTAATCCATCGCCCAGACTGAATGAGACGTCGTAAGCTTTCATAATTGCGCAGATGTCTTCAAAGTGTTCATAAAGGAAACTCTCTTGATGGTGCGCCAAGCACCACTTAGCCATAATCGAACCGCCACGCGATACGATGCCGGTCATTCTTTCTGCGGTCATTGGTATATATGGAAGACGCACGCCAGCGTGGATGGTGAAGTAATCGACACCTTGCTCGGCTTGCTCGATTAGGGTGTCTTTAAAAATCTCCCAGGAAAGCTCCTCTGCCTTGCCATCGACTTTTTCCAAGGCTTGATAAATAGGTACCGTTCCAATTGGGACAGGCGAATTACGGACTATCCATTCTCGTGTTTCGTGGATATGTTTCCCTGTTGAGAGATCCATGACTGTGTCGCCACCCCAACGGGTAGACCACGTCATTTTCTCAACCTCTTCTTGAATTCCTGAAGAAACCGCAGAATTACCGATATTGGCATTAATTTTGACTAGAAAATTTCGCCCAATGATCATGGGCTCGGTTTCTGGGTGGTTAATATTAGCGGGAATAATCGCTCTTCCGAGGGCCACCTCTGCCCTAACAAATTCAGGACTAATGCTCGATTGGATGTTTGCCCCAAAAGATTCTCCTGGATGTTGCCTTGCAATGAGTTTGCGTTGAGGTTCTGAGAGTCTCGCTAGATATTTTTCTCTTTGAAGGTTCTCTCTTATCGCGACAAACTCCATCTCTGGAGTGATTATCCCACGGCGAGCGTAGTGCATTTGTGTGACATTCTTGCCTGCTCGAGCTCTGCGTGGTTTTCTGTGCAGTTTGAATCTTAGCGCTTCCAATTCGGCGTCATTTAGCCTCAAGTTACCGTAATCTGAGGTAGGGCCGCTGAGTATTTCTGTATCCTCTCTGGATTCGATCCATCCTTTGCGAAGGGCCGGCAGGCCCTCCTGGATATTAATTTTTACCTCAGGATCGGTGTACGGGCCTGAGGTGTCGTAAATGAAAATCGCGGGGTTCTCTTCATTACCGTCTATGCCTGCCGTGGACGATTGTCTGACTTCTCGCATCGGTACTCTGATGTCATCTGTTGAGCCAGCCGCGTAAACTTTCCTAGAATTGGGGAAAGAGGATGTCGAAGCCTGATCAATTTGAGCCTCGGAATTTAGAAACTTGGGGTTCGCGTTCATTTAAAACTCCTTAAACTGGAACGGAAAATACGAAAAATAATATGTCTGTTGAGGATAGTATAGTGCAGACTAACTAATTCTGGTGGACTTAATACCTCATATGTTTGTCATCACTTCATCAGAACGTCAGTAAAGTAGTTTTTTAATTTTAAGGCTAATGAATCATCATGAGTGATTTTAGATTTGATCGATGCTGTATAAGTCTTCATGGATATAAAACAACAAAAAATAAAATTAAGAAAAACGATTTTAGAAAAGCGTGATCATTTAGCCGCACCCTACCGAAGTAGGACTTCTGAAGCTATTTCTGACCGCCTTTTGGGCTTGGATTCCTTTCAGCAATCGAGCGTGATAGCAGCATATATATCGTTCGGAAGTGAGTTTCACACAGATATTATGATTAACGAAGCAGTGCGGCTTGGTAAGACCATTGTGCTTCCAAAAATTGAGCCTTCTAGCCGTTTACTTTCTTTCCGTACTTTTAGCGGTGATTTTAATGAGCTTTTGAGCGGGCGTTGGGGCATTCCCGAGCCTGATCCAGAAAAAAGTCAATTGATAGATTATTCCCAGATAGATTTTATGGTGGTGCCCGGTATTGCCTTTTCTGATCAAGGGTTCAGGCTGGGCTATGGTGGAGGATATTACGATTCTGTAATGGCCAAAATGCCTGAATCCTCGGTGACAGTGGCTCCCGTTTTCTCTATTCAAATTCTCCCGGAAGTACCTCGTGAGGCACATGATCTAAAAGTTGACATGTTGCTTACGATCTAAACGAAGATAATTTAATATCTTCGCCAGTTCTTCATCTGTCTTTCTAAGTAATCCATGGTCTTTTGAAGTGCACCGACGTTTTGGTTAACGAATTGTGCGGGAGTATCTTGCTTAGAATTCGAGTTTTTCAGAATCGGCAATAACTTGTTTACCAGCAGCATGGCTGAGTCGCTGGTTGCAGCTGAATGAATAACCTTTGCGGACATACCTTTTTTTACAATTTGACTAAAATTGAAGGTAGAAGGCCCGGTGATAACATGCTTACCAATAGATAAGGCTTCCAGAGGGTTTTGTCCTCCAGACGGGATAAAACTACCCCCCATAATCACGAGGTCAGAGCATGCATAATAGCTATACATCTCGCCCATCGAGTCCCCTAATACGACACGACAATTCTCAGGTACTGGCCTATTCATGCTGCGTCGGGCGAATAAAATATTTTTACTTTGAATGAGTGCCATAACGTCTGGGAAACGCCTAGCATGTCTTGGTACAACCACCAGTAGATATTCCTGGGGACATTGAGACAAAAAGCTATCAATTATTGCGCTTTCCTCCCCTTCATGAGTGCTGGCTGCAATGATGATGCATCGCTTCTCACCAAACAATTGTCGAAAATTATTGCCAAGCTTTAGTTGATCCGGTGTGGCCTTACGGTCGAATTTGAGATTACCGGTAACGAGAACCTCTTGTCCGCCAATTCGCTTCAGTCTCGCAGCGTCCTCTTCGGTTTGAGACAGTACTCCGTGTACTTTTCTCATAGTAAGGGAGGTTAGCCGCTTTACTTTAAGGTACCCATCCATAGACTTTTCAGATAACCGAGCATTCAACATGTAAATAGGAATGTAGTGTTTTGAGCATCGCTCAAAAAGTGTTGGCCAAATTTCCGTTTCCATTACTAAAAGACACACCGGGTTGTTATATTTTAGAAAGTTGGTAATGAATGGGTTGATATCAAAGGGTAGATATGAAACACGTATCTTTCTTGAAGTGAAGGCCTTGGCAGTTTCCCGTCCTCCGGGCGTGGTGCAAGTGACAAGCACGTCAAATTCTGTAAACCGACGCTCAATGTGTTCAATCAGATTCTGGCATGCAAGCATTTCGCCGATTGATACGGCGTGCAGCCAAATTACTGGTGACGATGATTTTTGGCTCGATAGCCCAAATCGCTCCCGTAGGTGTTTTCGATAACTGGGTTCTTTGCGACTCCTAGTGATTAACCTCCCCAATACGAATGGTAATATTGCCCAACTTAAAACTTTGTAGAGCAGGTACATTAATTGATCATCTCGATGACGGCGGTTATGGTTGATTCAACCTCTTCCGCCGTTGGAAAGCGGTTCTTCGAACCGCATATCTTGATGGTTCCGTTCCCCTGAGGCCCAGTTTTGAGTGGGTCAGAAGCGCCAAAGATAGCAATTGAGGGTACCTCGAGGGCCGCAGCAAGATGCAAAAGTCCAGTGTCCAGTCCAATCACCATGCAAGACTGGGCGACTAGGGTTGCCAGGTTATCTATCGGCATCTTAGGTAATAATTCGCCCGCAGATGACGATATGATGTGTTTGCACGCTGCTTGTTCGTCAGGACTCCCCCATGTAAATTGGCAGTTAAAATTCCTCGAGCTTAAATAGTCGCAGATACGAATCCAGTCGGTTGAAGGCCATAGTTTTTTAGATTGGGCTGAGGAGCAAAAGATGACTACATTGTTTTTCTCTAATGCTGAGTAATTTTGTTTGATCAGTCCATAATCTGGCTTTTCGGCTAATTGATAATTTAAAGCCAGTGACGCTAATTGACGACATCGGTCCAGCATGTGCTGTTCTCGACTCACGCTCATCCTGAGGCCATAACTCATCCCTGCTAACCTTTCCCTAGAGTACCGAGGGCCAAATCCGCAAGTGAGCCCTTTTGCTAATAGCGCAAATACTGCACTCTTTATTAGTCCTTGTGAGTCGATGACTAAGTCGTATCGACGCTTTCTAACTTCAAAAATACAGTCTTTTATTTCCTTCCAAGTTAAAGACAAAAATATTGATGTTCTCCACCGGCGCAATGCAACAGGGATAATACGCTCAACCCCAGGGTGTAATTTCACTAGCGGTATGTAGGTTTCTTCAACGAGCCAATCGATTTTGCAATTCGGGAACTGAGCGCGAATATCCGAAACCATTGGAAAGTTATGGATCAGGTCACCCAGTGAGGAAGTTTTTACGATGAGTATTCGCTTTGGCGCGTTCACAGTTAATTGCTTATGTAATTTCGATAACAATTTCACTCATTTTACTCCGAGGGCAGTCAATTGCTTAAAATAAAATATAACCCAGATAGATCTGGTTTTAATGAGGATTTGAAGATGTCGCTTACAGTTGAGACCAAAGTATGGGAAAAAGATTGGAAATTCATACTAAAAAAAGGCTTTATCAAAAAAGTGATGCTCGGTCTTGGGCAAAACGCCTCGATGCGTTTACTTTTTATCAACAACGTTGATCGCCCAACCGAGGTCGCCCGTTACGCAGATAAATTGATCCATGATGGAGTCTTAGATGACTACGTATTTGTTGACGACTATGCCTCGGCTGCCTTAGATTTTTTTAAGATGGATAGAGAGGATTTAGGAAAGGGGTATTACTACTCCATTGCTGAATTGGTCTCTATTTATTTATGCGACACCGATTTTCTAGCTCACTTTTCCGGTGACGCAACTGTGGAAGACGATGTGCCTCTCACGTGGTTTGATGCCGCGACCGAGCTATTGCGAGACCGAGCTGAAGTCTCTGTTGTTAACCTTGCGTGGGACCTTAAGTTCAGTGAAGTAGATAAAGATTCGATGTTTTTAGAGGAGACCTTTGCTTATGGATATGGATTTTCGGATCAAATGTACATAATTAGATCTGATGAATTTAAGGAGGACATTTACACCTATTCGCATCCTGATTCTGATCGATACCCCAGGTATGGAGGTGAATTATTTGAGAAGCGAGTTGACTCTTGGATGAGGGTTAGAAATCGTTTGAGAGCGACCTCGCGCCAGTGGAGCTATCGGCACTCTAACTTTCCGGCTTGGCATTCCTTGAAAGGAATTTTATGGCGCGTGTTACGTAAATATTGATGATTTACGTAAGGGCTTATTAGTTTTAATTTAGATGATAGTTGGTGGCATCAGAAATGTCTCATATTTTTCTGGATATCTTCTCATAGGCTCAGGGAATGAGTCATTGATTTCTAAGGCCAAATAGTATTTGTCAGGGTCTTGAAAGTCTCTATTCGATTTTATTATTTTTTCTAAAAACGCTTTGTCTTTGAATCTCGGGTCATCAAAAGTGTGAGCGGTGCTTTCCATCTTTTTTATAATATCTTCTAGTGTTATTTTTTTTGAATAA
>QXZO01000111.1:11301-11597 GCA_009886305.1 Betaproteobacteria bacterium | reverse complement strand
CGCACCTCATTTCCAAAGATCTTCATTTATTAAAGCGTAAAAATAGACGAAAACTTGGGGGCGGAAAAATGACCTTTTCAATAGTTACGCCAGACAGTTTTTTAAAAACATACAATTATTTAATTACAGCCGAAGAGTCATTTAAAAAATAAACAAATTGCATGTGTATACTCATTTAACCCATACCTTCTCCGAAGAAAAAACCAAAGTAATTATGACAATCAGAGCGCTCACATTCGACACTGGGGGGACTATTTTAGACTGGCATACAGGCTTCAAAACAGCTTTCAAAA
The DNA here is from genome assembly GCA_009886305.1 of Betaproteobacteria bacterium. Classification (GTDB taxonomy): domain Bacteria; phylum Pseudomonadota; class Gammaproteobacteria; order Burkholderiales; family Eutrophovitaceae; genus Eutrophovita. Next base: position 11,304 of record QXZO01000111.1, on the reverse strand, counting down.
GAG
>QXZO01000111.1:9238-11291 GCA_009886305.1 Betaproteobacteria bacterium | reverse complement strand
AAAGAGTCGGGGATAGATATGACATCCATTATGATTGGGCCTCGTTAAGTAACGAATATCGAAGACGCACACTGCAGAAGATGCTGAACCATGGCGAACATACACCAGCAACAAAAAATTTCGATGACGTTCACGCTGAGGTATTGGAAGAGTTAGTAACCGAATTGAGTTTTGATAAATTCACAAGCGATGATAAAAAATCCATAGCTTGGGAGGCTCTTCATTCACTAGACTGTTGGCCTGACTTTCCAGCGGCATTAACAAAGTTAAAGCAACGATATTTATGCGTATCTTTTACACTGCTATCCTATCGCGCAATCATCGATACGGCGCGTAAGAACGATTTAGCTTGGGATGCAGTTATTTCCTGTGAGGGAATTGGTAAATACAAAGTACTTCCAGATGTTTATTTAACTTGTGCCGATTATTTACAGTTAGCTCCAGAGGAGTGTTGTATGGTTGCTTCTCATAACTTTGACTTAGATGCTGCAAAAAAATGTGGATTCAAAACGGCATTTATCCGTCGTCCAAACGAATGGGGCCATGAGGAACCTCCGCACAAGACCCCCTCTTCCCACCATGACTTCGTTGCTGATGATTTTAATCATTTGGTGATTCAACTCAATTCTTAGTTTACTGACCGAAGTTTTACTTTAACTGTAAAAACTAGCAATATTTTCTATTACTTCTCGCTCCGTTCGATACGAGTTGACTGGATGCGAATCCTCCTCATACCCAAAGCTGATTCCGCACAAAAGATTACGGTCCGATTCAATCGACAGATGTTTACGAACCACATCGGGATAACTTGCAACAGCTGCCTGCGCAATTGTATTGATGCCTGATTCTTGAGCCAGCAGCATAAACGAAGATATGTATAGCCCACAATCTAACGCCCCATAAAGCCCTAGATCAACAGGGGTAGATATAAAAGCCACGTGAGGTGCTCCGAAAAATCGAAAATTTTCTAGTAACTGCTCTTGAGTTTTCTCAACTTCTCCCCTCTGAATTCCCACTGCCTCATATAGCTGCCGACCACAAACCTTTCTACGATCTTTAAACACCCCCACGTATTGCTCAGGGAAATCAATATCTGGATTTGGGATATCTCCACGTCGAGCACATTCAACTAACGAATGACTAAGGACATCCAGAGCATCTCCAGACACAATATCTAGAGCCCAAGGTTGCGTATTACACCACGACGCAGTCTTTTGAGCTCCCCGCAAAAGGTTCTTAATTACTTCGTCTTCTAAGACTTCAGCTTTAAACTTACGACAACTAAACCTAGTCTCTAAAGATCTTTTAACATTCATTTGATTCTCCTAAAAATGCCATATTTCTATTGGGTGTTATCTACCGCACACCTTTATCTATTTGCCTTTCCAATCAGAGGACAACTCCGACTGGAACAAATCGTCGACGGGAATTTGATACCCTTCAGTTAACCTATTACCGGCATTGGCCAAAGCAACAATTGCGTTCAGCTCTCCAAGCATTTCATCATCAAGCCCCTTTTTTCTTGCAGCCGCAGTATGACTATTAATACAATAAGTACAACTATTTGTGATACTTACAGCGAGATAAATTAACTCCTTTGTTAAAGGATCTAATCTAGATGGCTTGATCATAACTTCCTTCATTTGTGTCCAAAACTGTTTCAAAAGCGGAGGGTGAGACGCTAACGCCCGCCAGATATGATTAACGTATTCGGATTGCCGTGTCTCCATGATGTCATCGAATATTTCCTTCACTTCTGGTGTGGCATCCTCATAATTTACTAAATTGACCAATGAATTTTGGGCCATGGGTATGAACTCCTATGCAGGATTAAAAACAATATCTTTATTCATAAAATCATACGCTAACCATGCCATCGGAGTTAACAAATTCAGCCTCACGATGAACATCTTTCTTGATTAGATTAAAATGACCATCATCAAATTACTAAGACGTATTGGAACTTAATCGTGAAATTCTTCTTTGAAATATTCCCTATTATTATTTTCTTCTTTGTATTTTTTAAAAGAATTAATTGTTTTAATAATATCTT
>QXZO01000111.1:8076-9228 GCA_009886305.1 Betaproteobacteria bacterium | reverse complement strand
CGTAGCCACAATCGCTCAAGCGGGATGGTCTTGGATGCGAAATAAGAAAATCGAAAAAATGATGATAATAAACCTAGGAGTTATCATCATTCTTGGAGGCGCTACCCTAGCCTTGCAAGATGAAACATTCATTAAATGGAAGCCAACCGCACTATACTGGGTTTTCGCATCTGTCTTGATCTTGTCGAACATGATCTTCAAAAAGAATCTTATCAAAGCAATGATGGGATCTAAAATGGAAATGGAAGATCTACTTTGGAACAAATTAAATCTAAGTTGGGCAGGTTTTTTCCTATTTATGGGATGCCTCAATCTTTACGTAGCCTTCAATTTTGATATTGATACATGGGTGAACTTCAAACTATTCGGAGGAATGGGACTATTGCTTATATTTGCTTTGGGACAAGCATTTTTTCTAGCGAAACATATAACTCCTCAAGAAGAAGAAGAGTAAATACCAATTAATAGTCCAAACTATTTACAGGAAACTATTTTAATGACTACGATAGATCAGATAAAAGACCGACTTGCTAGAATTCATCCAATTTCGATCGATATATTTGATGATTCAGCATCCCATGCAGGACACGCTGGCGTCCAAGAAACAGGCGGTGGGCATTATGAATTATCAATCGTATCGGAAACGTTTTCAGGAAAATCCACAATACAACGCCATAGAATAATTTACGAATGCCTGTCAGACCTTATGCCTGGGGCAATACACGCGCTATCAATTCAAGCATTCGCTCCAGAGGAATAATCATTGAGGATAACCAAGGAAGAATATGAGCGCTTATCGATCTATTTTTAGCATCGTATTTTTAGGTGTCGCACTGCATCTATCTTTAGCAAATGCAAAAGAGGAGATCGTTGCTATTGTTAATGGTGTTGAGATATCGAAAACAAAGTTCGAAATGCTTGTTTCTACCCAAACAAGTCAGGGTCAATCCGACACTCCTGAATTCAGAGAAAATCTTCTTGACGTCATGATAACGAGAGAAGTCTTAGCGCAAGAGGCAACTCGTCGTAAATTAGACGAGGATCCAGATCTCATTCAACAGCTACAGGCTACTAAAGAGCAACTTTTGCTTAACGCACTCTTCGGCGAAATTATTCAGGCTAGCGAACCTGATGAGGAGGCTAAACAAGCTG
>QXZO01000111.1:0-8066 GCA_009886305.1 Betaproteobacteria bacterium | reverse complement strand
AAATCAGCTCGTGAAGAGGAGAAGGAATACCTCGTTCGTCATATTCTTGTTGAGAACGAGGCTACTGCAAGTAATCTAATCTCGAGAATACAAGCTGGTCAATCTTTTGAATCAATGGCTTCAAATTTTTCTATTGATACAAGTACAAAAAATAAAGGCGGTCAAATTGACTGGGCGACTTCAGAACGTTTCGTCAAGGAGTTTTCAGAGGCGATGGTTAGCATGAATAAGGGTCAACTTAACGAAGAACCAATTCGATCTAACTTTGGATATCACGTTATGCAACTGATGGATGTTAGGTTGGCATCCTTCCCATCCTACGATGAACTTTCGGATCAAATTCGGAAAGACCTGATTACTCAAACCCGAGACCAGCTAATTTCGGCACTCCGAGACTCAGCAAAAATTGAGAAATTCGAGCAAGAAAAAATACCGGACTAAGCAACCCAGTGCCTAGCGTTACGGAACATATACATCCACGCGCCATCATCACTCCAATCAACAGGATGCCACGAATTTTGAGTGGTTTTAAATACCCGTTCGGGATGAGGCATCATGATCGTAAAGCGACCATCAACAGAAGTTAAACCGGTAGTCCCGTTCTCTGACCCATTCGGGTTACAGGGATACTGCTCACTAACCTCGCCGTAATTATCGACATACCGAAGTGAAACAAAAGGATTAGCATCAATTTTCTGTTGTTCTGATTCAAATTCGACTAACCCCTCCCCGTGAGCAGTTACAACAGGTATTCGAGATCCGACCATATTTCGTAACAATATCGAAGGACTTTGAGTAACTTCCGTCATTACAAAACGAGCCTCAAATTGTTCTGATTTATTTTTAATAAAGCGAGGCCAGTGCGAAGTTCCTGGAATAACGGTTCGTAAATTAGACATCATCTGGCATCCATTACACACCCCTAAAGCAAAACTATCACTCCTATTAAAAAACGCTGCGAACTCATCATGCGCACGCGAATTAAATAAGATAGATTTAGCCCAACCTTCTCCAGCCCCGAGCACGTCACCATAGGAGAATCCACCACAAGCCGCCAGACCTATGAATTCCGATAATGAAGTACGACCTGAAATTAAATCACTCATGTGCACGTCGATCGTGGCAAACCCAGCACGATCAAAAGCCGCTGCCATCTCAACATGACCGTTTACGCCTTGTTCGCGCAGGACCGCGACCTTAGGATTCACACCTTTATTTATAAATGCCGCTGTTGGTGATTCGTCAATATCGAAGGTTAAATGCGCGTGTAAACCTGGGTCGTCCGTATCCAGAATTCGATCGTATTCTTGTTGCGCACATTCCGGGTTGTCTCTTAATGACTGCATATTGAAACTTGTTTTTGACCATTTTCTTTGAAGCGAAACCCTCGATTCATTAATCACAAGATGTCCATTTGAAAAAATCTCGAATGATTCTCTATTATTAGGTCTCCCTAGCGACTTTGCATAATCCGTTAATCCGTAAGAATCTAACACTGAAAAAACCTCAGCTTCATCTGCATCGTATATTTGAATGACAGCCCCCAACTCCTCACTAAACAACGCTCTGAGCTGAGTATCTACGTCTAGCCCCACATCGAGATCAACAGTCAAACCAACACGAGATGCGAACATGCATTCCGCTAATGTGACAGATAGTCCGCCATCTGACCGATCATGGTAGGCCAGAATTTTTCCTCTTTCATTTAAATCCTGAATACTTTTAAAAAAATCAGCTAAAAGCCTTGGTTCATCAAGGTCTGGCACCTCGCCTTGCTCCAAGAGGTGCACTTGGTGAAAAATGGAACATCCCATGCGATTTTTACCAGCTGATAGATCTATCAGAATCAACTGAGTCGACAGATCAGGAGACAAAACAGGCGTTAAAGTTTTCCGAATATCGGAGACTGGAGCAAAAGCCGAGATGACGAGTGATACTGGAGAAACGACTTCACAATTGTCGTCCCCATCTGTCCATGCTGTCCTCATAGACATCGAGTCCTTGCCTACAGGAATACTTAAACCGAGGTCAGGACAAAGCTCCAGGCCTACTGCTTTAACGGTATCAAATAGATTTGCGTCTTCCCCTTCAAAACCTGCAGGGGCCATCCAATTTGCTGATAACTTTATACTTGCTAAGCTATTAATCTTCGCCGACGCTATGTTCGTAATAGCCTCGCCAATAGCCATCCGGCCAGAGGCTGGTCCATTCATCACAGCCAATGGAGCGCGTTCGCCAATGGCAAAGGCTTCGCCACACAACTGATCAAAACCCATCGCAGTAACGGCAACGTCACTCACTGGGATCTGCCATGGACCAACAAACTGGTCTCGGGAGCAAAGACCTCCGACTGAACGATCTCCAATTGAAATCAGAAACGTTTTATCTGCTACCGCTGGAAATGATAAAACACGCTCTAGAGCTTCGGAAGGATTCGTCAGCGGCAATTTTTGCGGCTCTACCTCCACCTCTAGTCTCTGAACATTACGTATCATCTTGGGTGGTTTATCTAACATGACTGCCAAAGGTATATCAGCAGGTTTATTATTAAAGTGAGAATCGAATACTTCTAAATGACCATCATTTGTTGATTCGCCCAAAACCGCAAAAGGACACCGCTCACGCTCACAGATTTGTTGGAAGCATTTGAATCTATCTGGACTGACAGCTAACATATAACGCTCTTGAGACTCATTACTCCATATTTGCATGGGAGTCATGCCTGATTCCTCAGAGGGTATCCGCCTTATATCAATGCGTGCGCCACACTTTGCATCATTGACTAACTCTGGAAGAGCGTTTGAGAGTCCACCCGCTCCTACGTCATGTATCGACAATATAGGATTTTGAGAACCAAGCCCCCAACACCGATCAATTACCTCTTGGCATCTTCTCTGGATTTCTGGATTTCCTCTTTGCACAGAATCAAAATCGAGATCTACAGTATTCTCGCCTGTTGCCATACTCGAAGCAGCTCCTCCGCCCATCCCAATCAGCATTCCCGGGCCACCAAGCTGGATGATCAAAGTACCTTCAGCAAACAACTCTTTTATTGATTGCTGATCGGTAATATTACCTATACCACCAGCGAGCATAACGGGCTTATGGTAGCCCCGAGTCACGCCACGAATTTTTTGCTCGTAATTCCTAAAATATCCACAAAGGTTAGGTCGACCAAATTCATTATTAAAGGCGGCAGCCCCAATCGGCCCTCCCAACATAATCTCCAGAGGAGAAGCAATGTGATCAGGTTTTCCAATGTAGGGGCGCTCCCAAGGTTCGCTAACTCCCGGTATCCGTAAATGTGACACACTGAATCCCACAAGGCCGGCCTTGGGTTTTGCTCCCCTCCCTGTAGCTCCTTCGTCCCTTATCTCGCCGCCCGATCCTGTCGCAGCTCCCGGAAAGGGAGAAATTGCTGTTGGATGATTATGAGTTTCGACCTTCATGAGCGTATGGGTCAACTCATCCTCTACGTATTCATAACGATTATCGCTCAAAGCTTGGAAGCGGTTTGTATACACTCCCTCCATAATGGCTGAGTTATCGGAATAGGCAACGACAGTCCCTTGCGGAGAGCGTCGATGAGTCTCTCGGATCATATCGAAGAGTGAATGATCCTGTTCCTGACCATCAATTACCCAGGATGCATTAAATATTTTATGTCTACAATGCTCAGAGTTAGCTTGAGCAAACATCATTAACTCTACATCAGTAGGATCTCGGCCAATCTTTTGAAAGCTTTGATTAAGGTAATCTATCTCATCAGACGAAAGGGCTAACCCCATATGTCTGTCAGCTGACTCAATGGCTTGCCGACCATCCTTTAATACTGAAATTGTAGATAGAGGCTGGGGCTCCACATGTCCGAACAGATTCTTCGCTTCGTTTATGTCGGTGAGAACAGCTTCAGTCATTCGGTCATGCACCATCGGAATAATGCGCATAATGACAGACCGCGATAGAGGTTTATCACTACCCGTTCCTAAGTGCCAGGAAACTCCTCGCTCTATTCTAGAGACCTGACTGATGCCACAGGCTTTTGCAATATCCGTAGCTTTAGTCGACCAAGGTGATATGGAACCTAATCGAGGTACGACTAAAAAATCGGGATTCTTATTCACTGAATTAGATGGCTTTGCTCCATATGAAAGAATTTGATCCAGATGAATGGATTGATCCGTTGAAAGCGGCTCATTAATCTCAATAAAATGCCAAAAGATTGCTGTGATATTACTTATCTTTGGATCTACTGCTCGCACTTCATTTAACAGTTTATCGAGGCGAAATTTTGAAAGCGCTTGACGCCCTTCTAGAAAAATGACTTCCGGCATGGACTCTTTTATTTTAGTTGAATATCTTTAAGATAAGATTATAGCCGACCAAAGACTATGTAATATCCGACCATATATCAAATCACTTATACTCTAGTTATGCAAACGGCACCGGTCTATCATACGGAACAGATAAGGCAGATAGAGGATCATTTCTTCGCTTTGGAACCAAAACCCTTGCTAATGGAGTTAGCAGGAAAAACTATTGCTGATATCACCATAAAGGTGGCACCAGAGCAGACCCAATCTATTTTGGTCATTGCTGGACCAGGAAATAATGGCGGTGACGCATACGTTGCTGCGAGACATCTCAAATCTGCAAACTTTCATGTATCGATAGTAGAGCCTATTAAACCGGACCAAAGCTCTCCGGAAAAAGAAGACGCGATCAAAAGGTGGAAGAGGATTGGAGGCGTGACAAGAAGCACAATGAAATCAGAAAAGTCATTTGATATTGTCATTGATGGTTTATTCGGCATCGGATTGAATCGAACTCTTCCTACAGAGATCTCAGAATATATTCAAAGCATAAATAAACAAGAATCTACAGTAATATCAATAGACATACCTTCAGGACTAAACGCAAATACTGGCGCGGTAATGGGCTCATGCGTAAAAGCTGACCACACAGTCACTTTCCTAGGCTACAAAGTGGGCCTACACACTGGACAAGGTCCAGACTGTTCCGGAATAGTCCATTTCAGCGATCTTAATATGGGAAATCACCCCCCAATCGACAACCACGGCTATTTAATTGGAAACGACGTACTAAGAAACGTACTTGTGCCTCGGGATAGATCCTCCCACAAAGGGACGAATGGGCAACTTGCGGTTATTGGGGGAAGTAAGGGCATGATTGGTGCGGCACTGCTAACCGGTCGGGCGGGCCTTAAATTAGGGGCTGGACGAGTCTTTATTGGGTTACTAGACTCAGACTCAAACGTCCCCGCGGCAGATTGGGGTCAGCCAGAACTAATGCTCAGAGATGCAATGGAGCTAGTCGCTTTGGAAAAAATTACTTGTTTCGCTATCGGACCAGGCCTTGGAACAAATGACACTGCAATTAAAGCCCTTGAGCAAGTCATAACACACCCCGCGCCTATCATCTTGGACGCCGACGCGTTGAATATCGTTGCACAAGAACCTACCCTGGCGGAACAAATAAAGAAACGGACCAACCCTACGATAATGACTCCACACCCCGGAGAGGCTTCACGACTACTAGGTATTTCGACAACACAAATTCAAGCGAACAGAATACAAATCGCACTGGATTTAGCCAGTAAATTTAATGCAGAAGTTGTCCTTAAAGGGGTTGGTAGCGTGTGCGCCTTCCCGGATGGAAACTGGTCTATCAATACCACAGGTAACCCAGGTATGGCTAGCGCAGGCATGGGGGATGTGCTTACAGGGATCATCGGCGCATTTGTTAGCCAAGGGGCTTATACGCATGCGGCAATACTCGCAGGAGTCCATTTGCACGGATTAGCCGCGGACCAACTTTCACATGACGACTGCGGACCTATTGGAATGACCGCATCGGAGACTATTGATAGGTCCCGAATAGTGTTCAATCGATTCCAAAATGAAAACGTCACCTCATTAATATAGAGTGTACTAGTAAAAATCAGAGGAATATCTATGTCAGGTCAAAATAACTCATTTGATGCCATCATCATAGGCGCAGGATTTTCCGGCTTATACCAACTACATGCGCTTCGGGATGAACTCAAATTAAATACGTTGACGATTGAATCTGGAGGCGATTTAGGTGGGACCTGGTTTTGGAATCGTTACCCTGGAGCACGCTGTGACTCTGAGAGTCATTCATACTGCTATATGTTCTCCGAGGAAATTTATAAAGAGTGGGAATGGTCAGAACGCTATCCTGGCCCTAAAGAAATAAGAAGCTATCTCAATTTCGTAGCGGAAAAGCTCAATCTAAGAAGGAATATCCTATTCAATACTCTCGTCACCAAGGCGCGATTCATAGAATCGAACAATAAGTGGGAAGTTACTACACAGGAAGGAGACATTTATCACGCTACCTACTTAATCACAGGTATCGGATGCATCTCATCTGCGAATATCCCAAACATTCCAGGTCTAGAGGATTTCAAAGGTAAGTGGTACCACACGGGTAATTGGCCCCACGAAGACGTCTCTTTTAAGAATAAAAGAGTAGGGCAAATAGGGACCGGATCTACTGGTATTCAAGCTGCACCTGAGATCGCAGAAACCGCCGGCCATCTGCATGTCTTTCAGCGAACCCCAAACTATAGCGTTCCCGCGCGAAACGCCCCTTTGAGCGAAGCCTTTAAAAAACAAGTTCACGATAGTTACGAAGAGATAAAAAAGACCGTTCGCTCAACTCCAAACGGACACCCTTTTAAGATATCGGAAAAAAATGTATTTGAGACTAGCGAAGAAGAAAGAAAGAAAATCTACGAGGAAGCTTGGAAAAAAGGTGGCTTACAGTTTAGGGCAACTTATCAAGACTTGACGACTAACAAAAAAGCGAATGATACGGCAGCAGATTTTCTAAAGGACAAAATAAAAACAATCGTTCGCGATAAAACGACTGCCCAGGCGCTCGCCAATATTGATTATCCTTATGCTGGTAAGCGCCCACCAATAGATACTAATTATTTCGAGACTTTCAACCGGGAAAATGTGACATTAGTCGACCTAAAACGTGAGACGATCGTTAAAATAACAGAAGGCGGAATACAGACTTCCGCTCGTCATATTCCGTTAGATATGATCGTCTTCGCTACAGGATTTGATGCCATCACTGGAAAATTTTTAGAAATGGATATTCAAGGACGAAATGGATTAAAACTATCAGAAGCATGGAAAGAAGGGCCTAAAACATATTTAGGATTACAAACTCCTGGATTTCCAAATATGTTCAGCATAACAGGACCAGGAAGCCCCTCAGTACTATGCAATATGCCAGTTCCAATTGAGCAGCATGTAGAGTGGATTACGGACTGTATCTCACATATGCGGCAGGAGGGGATTGACACGTGCGAAGCAAGCCAAGACGCAGCTAATGAATGGGTAAATCATGTTAATGAAGCCGCAAATGCCACACTTTTAGTTTCCGTTCCCCACTCCTGGTACTTAGGTGCCAATGTTGAGGGCAAGCCGCGTGTCTTTATGCCATACGCTGGCGGGATGACTCGGTATCGAGCTTTATGTGATGACGTCGTTAAAAATAATTATGCTGGATTCGTAATGCTATCTAAAAATAGCTCCAATAGCATCAAAAAAAATGGCCCTAAACATAACTTCGATATCACTAAAAAAATTACAACACCAGGTATTTAACATCAATTCAGCAAGGTTTTACACAAATGAACCCCGAGGAAAGTCATCATAATTGACCCGAGCACATGAATACTGACCAAAAAAGCAGCCCACCCTAATCGGCCACTTTGCAGCAGTTGTAATGACTCAACGGAAAAAGTCGAAAAAGTAGTCAACCCGCCCAAGAATCCTGTAATGATTAATAATTTCCACTCTGGGGAAAGTTGAACATTGTGCGAGAAGAACTCTACAGCGATGCCGATTAGGAAGCCACCAACCATGTTAGCCAAAAAAGTTCCTAAAGGGATATTTTTTACACTTGCATTAAATAAGAGGCCTAAACCCCATCTAATCCACGCTCCACCCGCTGCTCCGACTCCAATCGCAACAAGTTTGATAAACAAATTAGCCCCCTAATTT
>QXZO01000110.1 GCA_009886305.1 Betaproteobacteria bacterium | reverse complement strand
CTTGAGATAATCAGATACTGCATTAACACGCTCTTCCGCAATCTGAGAGATGTGAAGCAAGCCATCCCGTCCTGGCAGCACACTCACAATGGCACCAAAATCAAGCAACTTCAACACTTCACCTTGGTAGATCTGCCCAACCTCAACATCCGCAGTCAATTCCTCAATTTTCTGTCGAGCAGCTTCGCCGCCCGCCGCAGATACGCATGCAATAGTTACAGAACCGTCATCTTGAATATCTATAGTTGTACCAGTTTCTTCTGTAATCGCTCGGATAACAGCACCACCTTTACCGATCACATCGCGAATTTTCTCTGGCTTAATCTTAAGCTGAATCATCCGCGGTGCGTAGTTAGATAATTCCTCTCTGGACTCTCCCATTGCGTCTTTCATTTTCTCAAGAATATGCATCCGCGCCTCTTTAGCCTGCTCGAGTGCGATTTGCATGATCTCTTTGGTGATCCCTTGAATTTTAATATCCATTTGAAGTGCGGTGATTCCAGCTTCAGATCCAGCTACTTTGAAATCCATGTCCCCAAGATGGTCCTCATCACCCAAGATATCGGTAAGTACTGCGAATCTTCCACCGTCCTTGATGAGACCCATCGCAATTCCTGCAACATGTGCCTTTAAAGGAACTCCAGCATCCATCAATGCAAGACATCCACCACAAACCGAAGCCATTGAACTGGAACCGTTTGATTCCGTAATCTCTGATACAACACGGAGTGAGTACCCAAATTCTTCTTTGGAAGGTAGAACCGCTAGCAGAGCCCTTTTTGCCAATCGCCCATGACCAATCTCTCTTCGCTTAGGCATTCCGAATCGACCAGCCTCACCCGTAGCATATGGAGGCATATTGTAATGAAGCATAAAATGATCACGATATTCACCCTCTAATGCATCGATGATTTGCTCATCTCGCGCTGTACCTAGGGTAGACACGACAAGTGCTTGCGTCTCACCTCGTGTAAACAATGCGGACCCATGCGTTCTTGGTAATACACCTGTTCGAATAGATATCGGTCTAACAGTGCGCGTATCTCGCCCGTCTATTCTTGGCTCTCCAGCCAATATTTGCCCTCTAACAATATCCTTTTCTAAACTACCTAACTGATCGTGCACAGCCCCTTTGTCAAAAGCCCCTTCATTCTCACCGCACAGTTCAGAAATAACAGAATCAAAAACTCCATCTATTTTTTGCGATCGCTCTTGCTTCTGTTTAATCGCGTAAGCATCCCTTAGGCCCGCCTCTGCCAACTCCTTTACTCGTGCATCAAGCGCCATATCTTTCTCAGGAGCTTTCCAATCCCAAAGCGGCTTACCTGCCTCATCAGCAAGTTCATTAATGACATCGATCACCGCCTGCATCTTTTCGTGACCATGAACAACCGCCCCCAACATAACACTTTCTGGAAGCTGATCCGCCTCAGACTCCACCATCAGAACAGCTTGTTGCGTTCCGGCAACGACAAGATTCAGTTGTGTTTCCCCGAGTTGAGTAGCTGAAGGGTTGAGAACGTATTCTCCATTAATATAACCAACTCTCGCGGCCCCAATAGGACCATCAAATGGAATACCCGACAACGAAAGCGCTGCAGAGGCACCAATCATTGCGGGAATATCTGCATCAATTTCAGGGTCAGACGACATAACCGTAGCTATCACTTGAACCTCATTTAGAAAGCCGTCCGGGAATAGTGGACGAATCGGCCTATCAATTAGACGACATGTCAACGTCTCTTTCTCAGAAGGGCGTCCCTCTCTCTTGAAAAACCCACCGGGGATTTTCCCTGCAGCATACGTCTTCTCTTGATAATCAACCGTTAAAGGAAAGAAATCTTGTCCGGGTCTCGCCTCTTTCTTACCGACCACGGTAACCATAACTACTGTTTCCCCTAAAGACACGAGTACAGCTCCAGATGCCTGTCTTGCAATTTCGCCTGTTTCAATACTTAGCTGGTGTTCACCATACTGAATCGTTTTTTTCGTAGCTTTCAACATCGTAACCTCAAAAAAATAGGCGCGGACAACCCGCGCCATATAAATTAATTAATTCTCAAGTTTCTCAAACTCAATCCAACATGACTCCTTGAGATCATCACCATTGGCTGCTTACTTTCTTAAACCAAGGCTTTCTATTACCTTACGGTAACGATCTACATCATTCCGCTTTACGTAGTCCAACATCTTACGACGACGGCTTACCATTTTTAATAGCCCACGCCGTGAGTGATTGTCTTTTGCGTTGACCTTAAAGTGCTCAGTCAAATGATTAATTCTTTGCGTGAGTAAAGCGATTTGGACCTCAGGAGACCCAGTGTCTCCCTTAGCTTTTTGATAATCCCCTACAGTCTTTGCTCTGTCTTCAGCAGTTATTGACATTGATTATGTTTCCTAACAGTCAAAAAAGCGCGAATTATACAGCATAAACGCTAATTAGTTAACTTCCTTAAACTTGCGTGAATCAGCGACATAATCTTGCGACATCAAACGTTTAGCCTTCAGGTCACCTGACTCGTCTACATCGGCTAATCCAGAAAAAATTCCATCGTGGGTGTATACAGAAATGGTTCCAGGTTGGCAATTCTCCTGAGTCACCGATATAACCATCCCGTTCATGAATTTCCGTTCATCTGTAACTGTTAGCGATAGACAAGGGAAGCGCGACAAAGAAAAGTCTATGTTTTTCAATAGCTTATATCTTAAACTTAATTCAATGCCTTCTATTTGATCGAATGATACAGCGGCTGAAACACAAATATCCGCCAAACCAGTTCGTCTTAACGAAGTTAGATATCCCTCCGTACCAAGGGCGCTTGAGATATCCTCAGCTAGCACCCTTACATAAGTGCCCTTGGAACAAAAAACAGAGAGACTCAGTTCATCATCCTTTATTTTATTAAGCTTCAATGATTCTATTATGATGTCTCTCTTCTCCCGAGGGACTAC
>QXZO01000011.1 GCA_009886305.1 Betaproteobacteria bacterium | reverse complement strand
ATTCATGGCCCTGTATTGGGACGGTGTAACACCTTCACTTTTCTTAAAAGCACTGTAAAACACCGATTTGGTGTTAAAGCCTGCCTCATAAAACAAGTCTGTTATCGTAGTATTGGCCTTTGAAAGCAGTAGGGTCTTTGCTTCACGAACTCGATATTGATTAATAAACTCAAAAAAGTTCAATTGAAAATGCCTATTTAAGGTAACAGACAGATCATTTACAGACATCTCAAGATCACGAGCTAACTCTTCAATCGTAATATCGGGATTTAAGAACGGCCTCTCTTCATCCATATAAGACTCAATATTTTGGATGTACGAGTACTTAATTTCTCTTGGCTCAGCAGCATTAAATTCCTCACTCATCATTATGGGCTTATAGGATGTCGACTTGACCGCACTATAAAAAAGCAAAATCGTGATCAACCCAAAAGTGAAATAGTAAATACTGACGCCGAGGGCTATCAGCACTGAAATAGCAATTTCTGAACTTATATTAATTAGCTTTATAACATTGAGAACCACTTCCAATGACATAATCATTAAGAAACCTACCAGCAACAGTCTCAACCAATTCAAATCCACTCCAGCCAAGTTCGAACGAGACTCCTTATGCTTCTCATGATATTTATTGATCAAAACTAAGCTAGAAAGAAAGTAGATGAATCTGGCGATGTTTATCAGATTTTCAGTTGCGATGTAATGAATTGAGTTATGCAATTCCCACAGAAGTACTACTTGAAATTTGGTTTCGGGGTCCAGTCTAAAATATGTGGCAGTGAGGTAGGTCGCATATATGATCAGAGGCAATAAGTGCAAGCTATCCTTTAACTTGAATGAAAAATCTTTAAATACAACAGACTTTGTAAAAAAATATAGAACTACCGCGTCCAGACAGTATGCGAGACTCCCAGCAAAGATGAGATTCGGCGAACCCTCAAGCACTTCGAACCTAAACTGTAAGCCATACAACGAAAGCTCATTAAACGCGATCATCATATGAGCCAGAAAGAACGCCGAGAGCAATAGACTTGGTTTTCGATCTATGAGCTTAGAAAGTAGTAGGAGAACTACGAATACGCCCGACAAAAACATCGTCATGACAAGAATCATGTCATGAAGGTTAAATATTACTTTGCTCATTTTTGGCTATCAATTTTTGATGTGGCTCAGACGAGAACTACGGACGGTACCATAGCGAGTCAGGTCGGGAGTTGCTTCTCCAGAAGGTAGGCAACACTTTCATTTTGGGAAATCTGGCGCCCATCTAAATTGGGCATACCAGTTCGGCTTAGGCGCTTAATATTCTATCATCGGTAAAGACAATTAGTGCCGCTTAACGACCACTTCAAGCTCTGAGTACCCGCGGACAAAGTTGTTACTGAGTCTCGTTGGCTCAGCCTGTACCTCAATAGATTCAAACAGGTCCAAACACTCCTCCCACAGAACACGAAGCTGCATTTCTGCTAGACGATTCCCCATACATCTGTGAATGCCAAATCCAAATGAAGCGTGATTACGCGGTGATTCTCGGTCGATTACGAACGAGTCGGGATTTTTAATCACGTCGTCGTCTCGATTAGCAGAACAATACCAAAGCACCACCTTATCGCCCTCCTTCATGCGGTGGCCTTTGAACTCAAAGTCTCGTGTAATGGTTCGTCGCATGTGCGGTAACGGCGTTTGAAAGCGAATGACCTCAGACACCATGGACGGAATCAAGGAGGTATCGTTGCGCACCTTTTCAAGCTCACTGGGATTCTCATTAAAAAAGATGACGCCACCGGTCATTGAATTACGTGTCGTATCGTTGCCACCGACAATCAGCAACAGCAAATTGCCAATAAACATCACGGGGTCGTTAATAAGGTCTTTGGTGTTGGGGTCTTTTTGCATCAAACGAATCAGATCGAATGATTCGACGCCATCATCCAAGCGTTCTTGCCACAACTTCGAGAAGCTTTCGAAGATATCAACAGCCATCAACTGACGCTCTTCCAATGTTAGATCAGCCTTGCCGGTAATGCGCTCATCAGACACGGCTGCGTCTGACCACATCGATAATTTTTGTCGCTCTTCCCATGGGAAGTCGAATAGTGTTGCGAGCATCTGGGTCGTTAAATTCCGTGAAACCAGCTCCACCCAATTAAAGGGTGTGTTCTCAGGTAATGACTCGAGCGCGGCACGCGTTCTGCTGCGAATCAGCGACTCAAACTCGGTTAAATTCTTTGGCGCGACAACAGGCTGGAATGCTTTGCGCTGCAGGCTGTGACTAGGCTCGTCCATTGCAATGAAGTTTTTGATGTCTAGCTCAGGAAGTGGATCGATGATGGCAATCGATGGCTCCGATGAGAAAACCTCAGCGTTCTTTTCGATCTCGACAATGTCATCGAAACGGCTAATGGACCAAAAAGGGCCGAGATCGCCTACCGTTTGATAATGAACCGGAGACTCTTTTCGGAGACGGCTAAACAATGGCTGCCAGCAGTCGAGCTCGAAGCGCTTTGGGTCGGCAACATCGATTTCGGTTAGCGGGAGGGTCAGATCTGAGGCAAATGGATGTGTGGGTGCGTTCATGTTTTTTCTCCTCAGCCTTACATCTGGAATTCGGGTAGCGTGATGGTGGTGTCTGCTGAAACATCCGATAACGAGAGTTGGCAACTCAACCTCGAATTGTTCTCTCTGTCGGGTCGTAGGCCCAGCATGGCCTCTTCATTGGGCTCAATCGCTCCAAACATGTGAGGGTCATTCACAAAGCAATGACACGTACCGCAAACAGCGCTGCCACCGCAGTCTGCATCAATGCCGCCGATGCCATTTTCCAAAGCAAACTCCATCACGCTCTGATGTCCTCTGCTCACTTCTACTTCACTCTGCGAACCATCTGCTTGAACAAATATAATCCTAGGCACAACTGACTCCATCATGTCTGTCATGGGCGCATGTTGAAGTAGTCGCCTTTTCTTCACTGTCTCTTTATGAGTCAATAGGGTGTCATTTAACGCCAAATTTTCTATTTATGATTAAGTCGTATCATGCCCGCATTATTCATCGTGACGTTAAAAATCGCGGTATCAGCGACCGATTGCTCTTTGAAGGCACTTCTTTGACGGCAAATGACTTGTGGCATACAGCCACCCTACCCACTGATCAGTTTCTGCAAGTCATACGGAATGTCAGGGCGCTACTGGGCGAAGAGGTGTTTTTAAGTCGTGTCTACTCGGGTCCTAATATCGCCGCTCTGGGGCCCGTTGGTCTCGCCATGATGTCGAGCCCCACGTTAGGTGCCGGACTCAGCGCTTTGGTTTCGTACTTCCAGCTGGAAGCATCCTACTGGAAGCTCGATATGCGCACCTATGGCGATGTAACTCGGCTGTCCGTGGACTTTGATACCGACTTGGGAGAGCTAACGGCGCTTCATGTCATTGTTGCGCAAATTGTTATCAGCAATTACATCGCGGATGTTGTTGGCCAAGAGCAGTCGACCATTACCTATTGCCTGCGAGAGGAAATCGCTGACTCGATTAACGTGGCGCCCCGAGCGATTAAAGACCGCATCAGATTGACGCCTTACTATGCGGTGGAGCTACCGACCAATCTAATTGATACACCCTCACCTTTCTTTGACGAGCAAAACTGGAACTCATCCATGCAAGATTTGGGTCGCCGGATGCAGGTGGCCTCTGAACAGCACATTAAAGTCTTTACCGATCACGTAATGCATCGACTGTGTTTTAAATCACCGGCTGGAATTACAGTGAAGGACTGCGCCTCGCATCTACACATGTCTGTCCGAACACTCAATAGACGACTGGAATCAGAAGGGACGAGTTTTACTGAGCTTAAAGTGCGCGCTGTTGACGACATAGCAAAACGCTTGCTTTTATCAGACAACTCAGTGGATGCCGTCGCCTACGAACTTGGCTACGAGAACCCCTCGAACTTTCGGCGTCGATTCAAAGAGACGAATAAGGTCTCTCCACGCAATTGGGTAGATACTCAACTCAAAATCAACGAGTAAGTGCATTAAGTAGTGCACTTTATTTCCTCTTTAAAATTTTCAAATACCGCGAAGCACGTGGTATTTTTCAACGTGCCCTAACGTGTCTTGGTGAGTAGCTAGAGCCTTGACATGATAGAGGTCGCCAGTTCGAAAAACGCGACCTTAGGAGCGTTTGGTCCGCCGCAGCAAAGCGAAGGCGCCCGCAGGGTTCAATCGCCAGAAGCAATGGCGATTGAAGACAATCCGCCTG
>QXZO01000109.1 GCA_009886305.1 Betaproteobacteria bacterium | reverse complement strand
CCGCTGATTTTTTAACCGCTGATTTTTTAACCGCTGATTTTTTAACCGCTGATTTCTGAGGTGATTTAGCTAACTTTTGGTTGATTAACTCCACCGCATCATCAAGGCTAATAGTATCCGGATCTAACTCTTTTGGAATAGTGGCGTTTGTAGATCCGCATTTAACATAAGGCCCATAACGACCGCTTCTTACAGAGATTGGTTTTTTATCAGCAGGGTGATTTCCTAATGCACGGCCACTAGCTGCGCCTTTTTGTGCTAAAAGCTCTACTGCTCGATCAAGGTCGATATCATAAACACTGTCAGTTTTTGGTATTGATTTAAATCCACCATCATGTTTTAGATAAGGCCCGAAGCGTCCAATGTTGGCTTCTATCGGCTTCTCTGTTTCGGGGTGATTACCAATACTTCGAGGTAAACTTAGAGCTTTTAACGCGACCGCGAACGCTTCTTCGCTAGCCTCTGACGGGAATTGGGCATCTTTCGGCCAAGCCCCTCTTTTTGGTTTTTTTTCTTTGGACCCCTGAGGTGGTGTTTCTCCAATTTGTACATAGGGACCGTAAGGCCCGCTTAACAGATAAATTGGTTTTAAAGACTCTGGGTCCTCGCCCAATAATAGAGGTTCTTTTTGAACTGGTCCTGAGCCAAACGGCTCTGTGAAATCACATTTTGGATATGCACTACATCCAACAAAGAGCCCTCGAGAGCTATTTTGAAGCAAAACGGGACTGGCACATTTAGGGCAAGCCTCGGGCTTTCTCTGGTCTATCCATTCCGGCGAAATAACCTGTCTAGAGAAATCTTTCCATGTTCGTATCGGTTCAGGCGCTCCTGGCAATGGCACTCCTCGGTTCGCGCTGGCTTTATTCTCAATCTGGCCTGAGAAAGATTGCCAAAACTTACCGATGACTTTCATCCAATCAAGCGTACCGTTTGAAATCTCGTCTAATTCAGCTTCTAGATCTGCAGTGAAACTGTAGTCGAGATATGTATCAAAATGAGTTGTTAAGAAGTTGTTCACGATTCGCCCAACGTCTGAGGGGTTAAATCGCTTCTTATCGAGGTTTGCGTACCCTCGCTCAACAAGTGTAGAAATTATGTTTGCATACGTGGATGGTCGACCGATACCATACTCTTCTAATGTTTTGACCAGGCTTGCTTCAGAGTAACGTGGAGGTGGTTGGGTGAAGTGTTGTTCTCCAAAAATGTCCTCTATCGTTAACGAATCATTTTCTGAAAGCTCTGGGAGTTTTGACTCGCTTTCAGTGGTCGAATCATCGGCGCCTTCCAAGTAGACCGACATAAAACCTGGAAATACTAATATCTGTCCATTTGCTCTGAAAAGAGTGCCGATCGGTTTTGTTTCTAACTCAACGCTTGTGGTGTCGAATTTTGCGGGAGACATTTGTGACGCAACGGTTCTTTTCCATATCATTTCATAGAGGATCGCTTGGTCTGGCCTCAGGAAGGGTTTTAAAGATTCAGGTGTGCGCCTTATAGATGTTGGCCGTATTGCTTCGTGCGCCTCCTGGGCGTTTTTAGATTTTGTTTTATAAACAACGGGCTTGATTGGCAAATAATCCGCAGAGAAGTTGTTGGATACGTATGTCCTAACATCCGAAATCGCATCATTTGAGAGAGCTACGGAGTCCGTCCTCATGTACGTAATTAAACCCTCGATAGACCCGCCAATTTCGATGCCTTCGTATAGTTGCTGAGCCGCGCTCATTGTGGATCTAGCGGTTAGCCCTAACTTACGAACCGCCTCTTGTTGCATAGTAGAAGTCGTAAAAGGTGCCGCAGGTGATCTTGATCTCGGTTTTCGAGTAATCTTCGAAACCACGAGGTTTCCGTTGGATTCTGCCTTAATCGCATTAACAGTTTCTAGGTGTTCTTTATCAGATCGAAATGAAAACTGTTCTACTTTTTCATTTTTAAAGCTTACGAGTTTAGCCTCAAAGGGCTGTTTTCCTTTGGAGGTTTTTAGATGAATAGACCAATATTCTTCATTATCAAACTGCTCTATTGCTTGTTCTCGCTCAACGATAAGCCGGAGCGCAGGACTTTGCACTCTACCTGCCGAAAGGTTTCTTGCAATTTTCCGCCATAAAATAGGAGACAAATTGAAACCGACCAAATGATCTAAAGCTCGTCTAGCTTGTTGCGCATTAACGAGAGGCATCGAGATATCTCGAGGCTTATTGATTGCTTCTTGAACCGCTGTTTCAGTTATCTCGTAAAAAACAACCCTTTTAAGGGCTTTGTTTTTGAGTAATTTTTTACCCTCTAGAATTTCAGCTAAATGCCAAGCGATGGCCTCACCCTCGCGGTCTGGATCGGTCGCTAAATAAACGGTGTCAGCTTTCTTTACTGCCTTGGTAATTGCGTCCACATGCTTTTTGTTTCGAGCAACGAGCTCATAATCAAGCGTAAAACTATTTTCCGTGTCCACAGCGCCTTCTTTTGCGCGAAGGTCCCTGATGTGCCCATAGGACGCGAGAATGTCGAAAGTGCTACCTAAATATTTCTTGAGCGTGCTAGCTTTCGATGGAGATTCTACTATTAGAAGATTTTGAGCCATGATTTACCGAAGAGGTTTTTGGCAGGATCATACAAGACTAGACCGTTTACGCCAACTTTAGTAGGTTCACTGCAAGCTGGATTCGTCTCGTGCAGCTAAAAGTTCTAGCATCATGCCGTCGATTGATTCTTGTTGGTGCCATAAAGCCAGCAATACTATTAACTTAATTTCATCAACCCCTACTTGAGACTCAGAAAGCGCTATAACGCGTTCAATTATCACCTCTCGTTGCGTGGACGAGATTAACTCTGAGTCAACCAAGAAGGTTAAAAAACCTCGCGCTTTGGTAGAAAGGCCGTTGACTTCTTCAGGAGAAAAAACCCTGAAACCACTGCTATTTTCTAAATTCCCTCGGTAGGCGTTGGGGTCCTCAAAAGAGTTAAAGCCTCTTAACCAACCGAGGACCTCAGAAATGTCTTCTTCTTCGAACCCAGCATCCGAAAGTTTTCGGGTAATGGTTTCATTGTCGGGAAGGGTGCCGTGCGGGAAAAAATTCTCGACTAGAAAGAAAAGTATGTCGAACATATACGTCCTTAGTTGTTTTGTCGCTTAACAAGTTCCCGCTGATAGGATTTAAGCGATGTTTCAATTCCTGTTAAAGGATGTCCTATCGTAAAGATAGAGTCAAGATTTGGATTAAAAAATAAACACTACTCGTTATCACAGAAAAAATAGTTTTACAATAAACAAACTTGAAGACAGACTTTATCATCATAAGCATATCCATTTAACATAGTTATACTTCTCGTAGGCTATGATACCGTTAAAAACAGATGAGTATTTTGAACATACTGCAGCATCCGGACGATAGACTACATATTCCTGCAAAACCTGTGGCGCACGTTGGAGAGGTGATTCGACAGCTTGTCGCTGATATGGCTGAAACGATGTACTCAGCTTCTGGTATTGGTCTTGCCGCAACCCAGGTAAATGTGTCTGAAAGAGTAATTGTAATTGATATCTCCGACGCACGTGATGATCTATTAGTCTTAATTAATCCTGAAATTCAATTGAAAGAGGGAAAAGTCTTGTTCGAAGAGGGTTGCTTGAGCGTCCCGGGCGTATACGATCAGGTCGAACGATCAGAGAGAATAATGGTTCAGGCGTTAAACACTAAAGACGAATTGATCAATATAGAAGCCACGGGACTTCTTTCTGTATGCATACAACATGAAATTGACCATTTAGATGGGAAGATCTTTGTTGAATATTTATCGCGCCTAAAGCAAGATCGCATCATAAAAAAATTAAGAAAAAATCAAAGAGGCCTCGATCAACGAGAGGCGACATGAAAATTATTTTCGCTGGAACCCCGGCCTTTTCGGTGGTTAGTTTAAATTCACTTGTAAAGGCTGGTCACCACATCCCACTGGTCATAACACAGCCAGATCGGCGAGCGGGTCGCGGTATGTCGATGTTATCGAGTGACGTTAAACGAGCGGCAATCGCCCTTGGTTTAGAAACTTACCAGCCTGCTAGTTTAAAGTCGTCAGAAGTGCTGAAAAAGGTCCGCGGTGTGAATGCAGACCTAATGATCGTAGTGGCATTTGGACAGATTGTTCCCCAGTCTATGTTGAACGCCTTCCGTTTTGGGTGCATCAACGTTCATGCGTCTTTATTGCCTCGATGGCGAGGCGCCGCGCCAATTCAGCGAGCCATCATGGCCGGTGATAATGAAACGGGCGTCTGTATCATGCAGATGGCAGAGGGGCTTGATACAGGACCGGTTCTTTTTCAAAGCCGTATACAGATTGATGCCAGAGATACGTCAGGCACGCTCCATGACAAGTTGGCTCACCTTGGAGCTGAGGCATTGATAAAGTCGCTAACTGACTTGGGCGACGAAAATATGCCAACACCTCAAGAAGATCTTCATGCAACTTATGCCCGTAAAATATTGACTGGCGATGCACGGATTGCTTGGTCGGCCAATGCGTCCGACATAAATCTTTTGGTACGAGCGATGAACCCAGTTCCTGGTGCCTTCACTTTTTTCGGAGATGTTCGCACTAAATTGTGGGAAACCACCGTACTAGATGACAATAGCATACACGATGCGCCAGGCTCAATAATTGAGTTGATGCAGGATGGTTTTGTAGTCGCGTGTGGTAGTGGAGTGCTAAAGGTCTTTTCTCTTCAAAAGGCCGGAGCCAAAAAGTGCTCGGCGTTAGCATATGTAAATGCCACTAATTTGAAAGTAGGGCATGAATTTAAATAGTAGCGAAATATGATTGATATTCAGCTTGTTTCTCAGGCATGTTTATCAAGAGTTAAATTGGGCCAAAGCCTTAAAACCGTTTTTCCTCAGGAGCTGGAGAAATTAGGCTCCAACAACGATCGAGCGGTAGTTAAGAACACGGTTTATGGCGCCTTACGTTATTTAGGATATCTGGAATTTTCGCTAGACAGTTTGGTTGCAAAGCGACCGAATGGACTAGTAAATTTGTTACTCATTAGTATTTATTTGATCGAATATAGCCGCTCTGCAAACCATGCTGTAGTTAATGCAGCCGTTTCTTCAGCGAAGCAAATGGGCTATGGTAAATTGTCGGGTTTAGTAAATGCCGTGCTTCGTAATTACCTGAGACAACAGTCTAAAATTAAAAAAAAAGCTTCCGATGATGACGTGGCAAATCTGCAGCACCAAGCGTGGTGGGTAAATAAAGTTCGTCAAGATTATCCGGACCAAGCGAACGATATTTTTTTTACTAATCTTCAACATCCGAACTTGGCGCTAAGAGTAAATACGCGATCTACGTCGTTAGAAAAATATTTACGTTTGCTAGATGATGAAAAAATACAGTGGAGAAGACCTGAGCATATTGGTGCGCCTGCTGCGGTTATTTTGAGCCAACCAGTTTCCGTATACCAAATTCCAGGTTTCTTCGAAGGGCTAGTTTCTGTCCAGGACGTCGGTGCTCAAACGACCGCAACGCGACTGGACTTGCGGCCCGGACAACGTGTACTAGATGCCTGCGCTGCACCCGGGGGAAAAACGTGTCACATTCTCGAGTTAGAGGATGTGTGTGTAACCGCTGCAGACAAAGACCCAAAAAGATTAATGAGAGTGGAAGAAAATTTACGTCGTCTCTGCTTAACTGCTAAAACGTTGGTGGCGGACATGAGTGACACAGACACTTGGTGGGAGGGAGAAGAATACGATCGTATTTTGCTTGATGTGCCATGCAGTGCATCGGGCGTTGTTCGGAGACATCCAGATGTTAAATGGATAAGACGAGAAAAGGATATTGATAGTTTTGTAAAGCAACAGCGCTCTTTGTTAAGTGCAGCCTGGAAGGTTCTAGTGAAGGGTGGTAAATTGCTATACACAACATGCTCAATATTTCCCGAGGAAAATGAAAAGCAAGTGAAATGGTTTTTGAAAGAGCAGTCAGACGCAAAGATTGATTCAACATACGCAGTACACAATGGTCACTTGATATTACCTACCGATAATCACGATGGATTTTTTCACGCACTTTTCGAGAAACAATAATTTAATTGCTACGGTGCTGCGATTGATTATTTTAAGCTCGTTTGCAACGCTTGCGATTGCCGACGGCATTATCGTTCAGTCTGTAAAATTAGAGCAGAAAGATGCTACGTTTTCTTTAGACGCGACATTTAACATTGATCTAAGTCCAATTATTCAAGAGGCTCTTCATAAAGGTGTAACCCTTCCTTTTGTGCTTGACTTTAATGTTATTCAACAAAGATGGAATATCTGGGATCAAACTGTGGTTGAAACATCGTTGCCTTACAGGTTGGCTTTTAGTGCGCTTACTCGGCAATATCATATAAAGGATAAGCTCAGGGGGCGTGACGCTAGTTTTGATACTCTTGAACAGGCGTTAACCGCTGCTGGCGTGGTGTCTGATCTAGCTGTATTTAACGCGGAGCAATTACAACCTGAGGTGGAGTATGAAGCTCAAGTGCGCTTAAGGTTGGAGGCTGGAGGACTGCCTAGCGCCCTTCAGTTGGAAGCTTTGGAGTCTGATAAATGGGAGGTGTCGTCCCCATGGTATCGCTGGGTTATGGAGTGATGAAGCTCAATTTAAACCAGAGCATAAAAAAAACAACGCTTACTGCTATCGTCACGGTGTCGTTGGGCTTCGGCATTTACTTGCTTTATTTACTGTCGACGCAAATAACGACAACTAGCGACGTCTTTAATGAGCTCCCAGTGTTGTTGGGAGTCGGTGTGGCTCTTATTGTTGTACTGATGATATTAGTCGGCGCACAGCTTTTAGTTACTGTCAGGCGTTATCGTGCCGGAGTTTTTGGTTCTAAATTGACCGTTCGTTTGATACTCGTATTTGTTCTTGTGTCGCTGGTTCCAGGTGCGGTCATGTATGGCATTTCGGTCCAGTTCTTGGCCGGGTCAATTGAATCTTGGTTCGATATTCGAGTAGATAGTGCGCTTGAGGGGGGGTTAAATCTAGGCCGGGCAAACTTGGAAAATGGTTTAGGAGAGCTGCAGAACAAAGCAGACTCAATGGCCGTAAGTTTATCTTATCAAAGCACCGCGACCCAAGTTGCTTCAATAGATAGTTTGAGAGATCAGGCCGCAATTAGCGAGGCCACTCTTTTTACGACCACAGGAGAAGTAGTGGCGTCGTCTAATTCCGGAACAGATTCCTTCATACCGCTCGCGCCTACACAAACTATGTTGCGGCAAGCGCAACTTCAACAAAATTACGCAGGCATTGAGCAAGATGAGGATGTCGGACTGTTATTAAGGGTAATTGTCCCTATTAATCATTTGGAAGCAGAGATGCAAATTCTGCAAGTAACACAGTTGGTGCCAGAAAGATTAGCCCGTGACGCGGCAATGGTTCAAGAGGCCTACCGTGATTACCAGGAGCTTTCATTATCGAGATACGGCCTTCAACGGCTCTACACGCTAGCGCTTACCTTATCCTTAGGGCTGGCGTTGTTTTCTGTGGTGCTGTTGGCCGTTATGTTCAGCAATCGACTTTCGGCGCCTTTAGGCTTTTTGGCTGCAGGGACTCGAGCGGTGGCAAAAGGAGATTATAGTCAGAGGGCTCCAATTAATAGGCGCGATGAACTTGGGTTCTTGACCGAATCGTTTAGTGTGATGACGGGGCAACTTTCAGAGGCAAAGGATGCTGCGGAGAAGCATGAAAAAGCACTCACTCAGGCGAACGCTTACTTGTCGAGCATCCTTGAGACATTGTCCGCGGGCGTATTGACTTTCGATGAGCGGCTCGACCTACGTGCATATAACCCAAGCGCGGAGGAGATACTCGGCCAGACATTAGAAGATGCATTATCCACAGGAGAGTCTAATCCTACGGGTTTAGATTCCATGAGAAGACTAATCAAGGATGGATTATCAGAATCCACGGAAACAAAATCAGAACGTCAAATAGAAATATTTGTTGATGGTTCGAAAAAAGTGCTTTTGGTTCGGATCTCGACCCTCAGTGGAGGTGAGTTACCCGGGTTTATTGTGGTTTTTGATGACGTAACTAACTTGCTACAAGCGCAAAGATCAGCTCTTTGGGGAGAGGTTGCTCAGCGGCTTGCTCATGAGATAAAAAATCCACTCACACCAATTCAGCTTTCCGCGGAACGACTAACACATCGATTGGGGCCCAAATTGGATGACGCTGATGCTGCGATGTTGGAGCGATCGATAAAAACGATAGTTGACCAGGTTGCTGCTCTTAAAGGGATGGTTAATGCTTTTAATCAATACTCTAGGAATCCTGACCGTAAGTCAGAACTAGTAGATGTTAATGAACTGGTTTTGGATGTTATTGAGTTATATCGAGCCACCACGGTGGCAATAGAGACGAGATTGGATAGCTCAGAGATATTTCTTTGGGGTGACACAGGAAAACTCCGCCAAGTACTGCATAATTTAATTCAGAATTCTGAGCAGGCATTAGTCGCACACCATAGTCCACAAATTTTAATCGAGACGGCCGTGACTTCAGACTCTACCTACATAAGGATCCAGGACAATGGCCCAGGGCTCTCAAATGAGGTGATAGATCGAGCTTTTGACCCTTATTACACGACAAAAGCCAAAGGTACAGGTCTAGGCCTTGCCATAGTGAGAAAAATTGTTGAGGAACATGACGGGAGTGTCTCGATAAGCAATGGTGACGTTGGGGCTGAGATTGAAATAAGGTTGCCGCTTTCGCACACAATTAAAACTCCTAAAATCTTGAAAAAAACGGTTTAAAAATGAGCAAAATTCTTGTAGTGGACGATGAAATAGGGATTCGTGAATTACTCTCGGAAATCTTGAAAGAGGAAGGCCACCAGGTATCCGTCGCAGAAAACGCGACGCAGGCCAGAGCGATGTTCATGACAGACAGACCAGAGCTTGTTTTATTAGATATTTGGATGCCTGATATTGATGGCGTCAGTTTATTGAAAGAATGGGCTTCCTCTGGTCTTATGACGATGCCAGTCATTATGATGTCGGGACACGGCACCATTGACACGGCCGTAGAGGCAACGCGTATAGGGGCATATTCATTTTTAGAAAAACCCGTTGCACTGCAAAAACTTTTATCAACCGTATCTGCAGCTCTAAGAGATCAATCAAGGGATAGTACTCGTGAGCCCGTTTACGTTACTTTAGGAAAAACCGAAACAGCGCTAAATCTAAAACGAAAGTGCGAAGCACTAACGAAAACTTCTGTGCCTGTACTGTTTTTAGAGGCGCCCGGATCTGGGGCAGATCAGTGCGCCAGGCTATTGAAGCATGTAAACAAACCTTGGGTTGTTATTTCAGGGCCACGGGAGTATGAGCTTAAGTGCGAGCAATTAGTCGAGATAAGTAGGGATGGTGTAATGTTTCTTCGAGATATCGGGACATTAGAGAAAAGCCAACAACTTGACCTGGTCGCAAAGTGGGGAAGCCTTAAAGAGGCTGGCATACGCTTAATAGCCTCGTCTACTACGCGTTTAAGTGGATTAGTTTCGCAAAATCAGTTCGACATAAGACTTTATGAGTTAATGTCCGAAACGATAGTGAATGTGCCGCCATTGAAGGATAGGATCGATGACGTTATTGAAATCTCGAAGGCGGTTCTTTTTCATAAATATCCTGCTAAATCCTTCTCTGTGGCAGCGCTCAATACGTTGAGATCTCATGATTGGCCAGCCAACTTAAGCCAACTGAGTGCCGTTGTTCTATCAAGCGCCCAATTCGCGGTCGGAGAGGAAATAGGGGTCAACGATCTAACGCAAGTCTTAGAAAACGCAGCTCAGGAGATAAGTCTGGAGGCCTCGTCATGGGATTTTGAGAAAGATTATCGATCTGCACGCGAGATGTTTGATAAACAATATTTAGAGTATCACTTAGCAAAAGAGGGGGGGAATATGTCTCGGGTAGCAAATCAGGCAGGCATTGAACGAACTCACCTTTACCGTAAGTTAAAGCAGTTAGGAATTAAAACGTCTCGTAAAAATGAGGATTCAAATTAAGTTGAAATTTATACATACTTCTCAGTCAACAAGACGCTATGCGGTCGTTGAGATAAAATAACGCCCTTGGTTCGTGGTAGCAAAGAACCACAGCAATATGCTGTATGGATCTCCTTAAATCGATAAGAATAAAGTTGTAAAAACAATGCCAAAAAATATAAATTATGCAGATGCGATTCGCGCGCTGGCAATGGACGCGGTGCAACAAGCGAACTCAGGTCATCCAGGAATGCCTATGGGTATGGCAGATATTGCCGCGGTTCTTTGGCAAAAACATCTAAGGCACAATCCAGACAACCCGAATTGGGTGAATCGAGATCGATTTGTTATTTCCAACGGTCACGGATCAATGCTTTTGTATTCGTTGTTGCACTTGTCGGGATACGATCTGAGTATATCGGAGCTTAAAAACTTCAGGCAGTTGCATTCGAAAACCCCGGGACATCCTGAATATGGGGTTACGCCAGGCGTGGAAACCACAACGGGCCCGCTAGGTCAAGGCGTGGCTAACGCAGTAGGAATGGCGATCGCAGAAAAAGTTTTATCTTGTGATTTTAACCGTCCAAATCATGAAATCATTAATCATTTCACGTATGTTTTTCTCGGGGATGGTTGCTTGATGGAGGGAGTGTCCCACGAGGCATGTTCACTAGCGGGGACTCTAGGTTTAAATAAACTCGTGCTTTTTTATGATGATAACGGTATCTCAATAGATTCAGAAAAAGGTGATATGAGCAGCTGGTTCTCTGATGATACGCCGCGAAGATTTGAGTCCTACGGATGGAATGTAATACCAGACGTTGACGGGCATGACCCAGAACAAATAGATGCCGCAATTGTTCGGGCGAAAGCAAGTAACGACAAGCCCACACTTATTTGTTGTAAGACGATCATTGGAAAAGGGTCGCCTAAGAAACAAAATACTGGTTCATCACATGGAGCCCCTCTTGGAGAGGATGAAGTAGTGGCGACCAGGGACGCTTTGGGATGGCCTCACCCCCCCTTTGAAATACCGCAAGAAGCATATGCCGTTTGGAATGCTCAAGC
>QXZO01000108.1 GCA_009886305.1 Betaproteobacteria bacterium | reverse complement strand
TCTAGTGTCGGGTTCTTATCGACTCGAACTGAATTAAGCGCTTCTTGTGCTTGACGTATCCTGTTCGTTGCTCGGGCAATATCGTAATTTGATTTAAGTCCCTCTTCTATTAAATTGACGAGGAGCGGGTCTTCAAAGGACCTCCACCATTCAACTTTGGTGATATCAGCTGTACTTACCTGGTAGCTCTTGTCATCGCCTAAGTTAGCCCATTCCGTGGGTGTTTGATCGTTAGTCGTTCTATACTCTGCGTTATTGGATGCACAGCTTAGCGTCATAAAACTAACGGCTAACATCAGCAGCAAAACAAATGGGTTTTTGAATTCGTGAAGGTTTTGATTCATTTCTTAAAATTTATCGTCACTGGTAAGTTTATTTTCCACGGAAGATAGCAGGTCTTTTTTCTTTGAAGGCATTTACCCCTTCCTCATAATCATTGCTATAGCCGAGTTCAGCTTGAAGTTCGCATTCAAGTTCTATTGCCGCCGTAAAATCATTTTTTTCTGCTGCGAGTATTGCTTGTTTGGTTTTCGCGTAGGCAAGGGCCGGGCCCTTGGCTAGCTGCTCACTGATCCGGTCTATTTCTGCGTTGAATTCTTGGTCTGGTACTGCTTTCCATATCAATCCCCACGATTCCGCATCCTCTGCAGTCACTGGTTGCGCAAGTAGTGCCATTCCCATAGCTTTTTGGCGACCAGCTGCCCTAGTTAAGAAAAATGTACCGCCTGCATCAGGCATTAAACCGATTCGAGTAAATGCTTGGAGGAAGCTTGCTGACTCTTTGGCGATAACGAGGTCGCATGCCAGTGCTACGTTAGCACCCGCCCCTGCAGCTATACCATTTATAGCCCCAATTACCGGCTTTTTGGACGAGCGGATAGCTGTAACGATAGGAACATATCGTTCTCTGAGAGATTGACCGATATCATGTTTTGGTTGATCTGAAGATCGCTTGCGTTCATTTAAGTTTTGTCCTGCACAAAAAGCCCTCCCTGAGCCTGTTAATACAATGACTCGGACTTGAGGATCATTTTCCGCTTTCGAGAGAGCTTCTGTGAGTTCAGAGAGCATTTGAGTCGTGAAACTATTTAAGCTCTCTGGCTGGTTTAGGGTGATGGTAGAAATACCGTTTGTTACCTGAAAAGATAATTGCTCGAAAGACATGGGACTTTTCTCCTAAATTCACTCTTAGTTATTAAATTTTACTCATCTGCCAATCGTGAAGGATTTGGTGGGGATTATTTTTGATTGGGTCAAGGCTGTCATCATGGTGTGGTTGTTTTGCTGTGAGCTCTAATACGTAACCATTTGGGTCACGGAAGTAAACCGAGCGGATAAAGTCATGATCACTGATGCCCCGAGTCTCGATATTTAATGTTTTTGCCTTTAAGATCTTTTCATTCATAAACGTTTCGTCTACTTCTAGCGCGGTATGAAGGTCGAAGTCGTGTTGCTCCTTAAAGGTAAATGACTTTTTCGGGCTCTCAAAGAAGGCTAAGTAAGATCCGTCATGCATCCGAAAAAAAATGTGTAAGGTGTCCGTTGCACGTCGAGTCTTGGTTTCGACGATCTTAATAGCATGAACTAAAGGTAGTCCAAGGAAATCTTCGTAAAATCTCCTGGTTTCCTCAGAGTCGCGACAACGCATGGCCAAATGATGCAGTTTTTTGATAGGCATAAATTATGATAGGGACGCTAGTTTTTGAATTTTTTAGGAAGTACCGTGACATAATAGTTTAATCAAGTATCAACTGGATTGTAGGTAAAAATTAGGTGGTCTTTACACTTATGCTTGAAATAATCTCGATTAATGAAATGCTACTATGACTGTTGATTAAGTTGGTTCGTTCAAATAAGACTGTGAATCTGTTTGCCGGGAAGAAATTATGGAAAATGCCGTGATAGATATAAAAGACACTAAGCGAGTTCACGTGTCCTGCCCACATGATTGCCCAGATGGATGCTCAATGTCGGTAACCGTCGATTTAACAAGCGGTAGAGCCATTCGAGTTGAGGGGGATAAGACACATCCTGTGACACAAGGTTTTCTATGTGGGAAGGTCAACAGCTACCTGGAATATGTATACAGCGATCAGCGCGTTCTGTACCCGCAAAAGCGAGTGGGGCCAAAGGGACCAGGCGCAAAATGGGAGCGAATTTCTTGGGATGAGGCCTTAGATGAGATTGCGAGTCAATTTAAGAAGGTGATCGACACCGACGGTCCGGAGTCGGTCTTACCCTTTTCGTATTCTGGAACGATGGGCATGGCTGGATTTCTTGGGATGGGGCAACGTTTTTTCAACCGGATGGGTGCGTGTCGCTTAGAGCGGACAATCTGCACCGCAGCTGGAGCTGCGGCAGAAAAGTACACGTTTGGGCGGGTTGGTGACGCTAACATTGAGAATCTCCCCAATATGGATGTTATCTTGCTGTGGGGCACTAACATCGTCAGCACGGGAGTTCATGCGATGCCTTTCCTGGATGAGGCCAGGAAAAATGGCGCCCAAATTGTAGCGATTGACCCCAGAGTTACGCGCACTACAAATTTTGCTGATTGGCATTTGGCACCGAAGCCCGGCACTGATGCCGCACTCGCATTAGGAATGATGAAATTGATTGTGGATAAGAACCTACACGATGAGACTTTTCTTGCTGAGAATACTGTTGGCTGGGAACAGTTCGTTAATGAGCGATTATCTGATTATGGTGTTGAAAAAGTTGCTGAGATAACAGGTTTAGACGTGTCTGATATCTTGCGATTAACTGATTTGTATGCTTCCACAAAAAGCTCTTTTATCCGTTGCAATTGGGGGATCCAAAGACATGAAAATGGAGGAGCGATGATGCGTGCAATTAAGCTCCTTCCCACTGTGACTGGAGCTGCTGCAGGTGATGGTGGTGTGTGTGTATCTACTGGGGGAGAGCTTAGAGTCTTCGATGAAGATCGCTTCTTTAGATCTGAACTTCTAGAAGGCAGAAAACCAAGAAATTTTAATATGATTCAACTAGGTGATGTTCTTAACAAAGCGAATCCCTCTGTTAGAGCGCTGTTTGTATGGAACGCTGATCCAGCGAATTGCGTCCCTGATACAAAGGCTGCCCGACAGGGGTTATCTAGAGCTGACTTATTCACTGTGGTGCATGACACGTTCTACACAGACTCTGCTCTGTACGCTGATATATTGTTACCAGCTGACACGGCTCTGGAGAGGATGGATATACTGGCGGGTTCCGGAGCTTACTATT
>QXZO01000107.1 GCA_009886305.1 Betaproteobacteria bacterium | reverse complement strand
TTTATATGCAACAACAGACCTTGCCGCAATCGATTACAGGGCAAATGCCTTGCAAGCAGACAAGGTTCTCTACGTTGTTGACGCCAGACAAACGCTCCATTTTCAGCAAGTATTTGCCGTCGCAGAAACTGCTAAAATAAAATCTGAAAAAGTCTCTCTGGTTCATATCCCGTACGGGACCATGATGGGCTCTGACGGAAAGCCCTTTAAGACACGCTCAGGTGACCTAGTCAAACTTAGTGCGTTAATCGACGAGGCTGAATTACGAGCGCTGGAGCTCGTAACAGAAAAAAATCCCGAATTGGATGATAAACAAAAGGGGCATATTGCTGAGGTAGTAGGTGTTTCGGCAGTAAAGTACGCTGATCTTTCGAAAAATCGCGCGAGCGATTATGTTTTTAATTGGGAGACTATGCTTTCTTTTGATGGCAATACCGCTCCGTACTTGCTGTATGCATACGCCCGCATTCAAAGTTTGATCGTGAGATATGAAAAACGTTTTGACTGTAATGACAACAAAATCATTAGCATCAGTTCGTCTGAAGAGCGCACTTTGCTAATAAAGATCCAACAGCTTGATGAAGCTCTTGACAGCGTTTCAAGAGAACTAGCCCCAAATCTACTGTGCAATTATCTATACGAATTGGCTGGAACATTCATGAGTTTTTATGAGGCTTGTCCGATTTTAAACGCACTAGAGGACACACGTCGAACCAGGCTGGCGATCGCTGTAATAACGGCTGAAGCATTAAAGCAGGGACTTGAAATGCTCGGCATCAACCCCCTTAACAAGATGTAAGCCTAAAGGGGCTCGAACGTTATTTATGAGTATTAGTTAATCTGTAAAAGCAGTTTGTTTAATTTGGAAGTGAAGTCCGCAGGATCAGACAATTGCCCTCCTTCGGCGAGACTTGCTTGACCAAAAAGAACCACCGCAATATCACCAAACCTTTCCTCATCCTGTTCTTTGTCCAACCTTGTTACCAGCGGATGTGACGGGTTGAGTTCAAGGATAGGCTTAGTTTCTGGAACTGACTGTCCTGAAGCCTCCATAATTTTTCTCATCTGCAACCCCAAATCATTATCGTCCACTGCAAGACAAGCGGCAGAATCGGTTAATCGATGACTAACACGAACCTCCTTGACTCTTGAGTCCAGAAGCTTGCTAACCCGCTCGACTAAGCTCGCATACTCTTCTTCAACACTTTTTTGTTTACTCTTTTCCTTTTTACTGTCTAGCTTTCCTAAATCAAGTTGACCTCGAGCAACATCCTGGAATTGCTTGCCATCAAATTCTGTCAGATGACCCATCAACCATTCGTCGATGCGATCAGTCATTAGAATGACTTCAATGCCTTTCTTTTTGAAAATCTCCAAGTGGGGGCTACTTTTTGCGGCATTTAAAGACTCGGCGACAAGATAATAGATCTTGTCTTGGTCTGCTTTGCATCTGCCAAGATAGTCTTCGAGACTCTGGTCCTGCTTGTCTTCTTTCGACTCGGTCGTGTTAAACTGCATGAGTTTTGCGATCTTGTCTTTATTCCCAAAATCCTCACCAGGTCCCTCTTTAAGAACTTGGCCAAATTCACTCCAAAACTCCGTGTACTTCTCGCGATCTTTTTTTCTAAACTTATCAAGCATATCAAGACTACGCTTTGTTAGGGCAGATCGCATACTATCGACGACAGGGTCTTTTTGAAGAATTTCACGTGAAACATTTAGCGAAATATCATTTGAGTCTACAACCCCTTTTATAAATCGCAGATAGAGCGGGAGAAATTGCTCAGCCTCATCCATTATGAAGACACGCTGAACGTACAACTTGAGTCCTCTTGCTGCGTCCCTATTCCATAGATCAAATGGCGCGCGAGACGGCAGGAAGAGGAGGCTTGTATACTCAAGCTTGCCTTCAACTTTATTATGACTCCATGTTAAGGGCTCTTGGAAATCATGGCTTATGTGCTTATAAAACTCGTTGTACTCACTTTTCTTAACTTTAGCGCGCGGCTTAGTCCACAGTGCCTTGGCATCGTTGACAATTTCATAGCCAGCATCTGTTATCGCTGACTCATCATTTTGATTTTGATCTGCATCGGGAGCCTGGCTTTCCGGCGCTGCTTCTACAGGCATATATACAGGAATTGCGATATGGTCTGCATACTTTTTAATAACGCTTTTAATTCTAAAGCCGCTCGCAAATTCTTTTTCATCGTCTTTTAGAAACAAAGTAATTTGAGTGCCCGGCTCAGGTTTCTCACCTACCTCTAAGCTGTAGTTAGCCTCGCCTTTGCTTTTCCAAATAGTGGCCTCTTTAGCAGGCCGACCGGCGCGACGTGTCAGGACCTCAACTTTATCAGCAACAATAAATGCCGAGTAGAAACCCACGCCAAATTGTCCAATCAATTGCGAATCTTTTTGTTCATCTCCTGTCAGCTTTTCAAAGAATTGAGCAGTACCCGATTTCGCTATAGTTCCGAGATTGTTGATAACCTCTGCACGAGACATTCCGATACCAGTATCCGATATCGTTATAGTTGACTTGGCAGTGTCGAAGTCGATGTACACACTTGGTTCTTCGTTTCCCAGCAACTTAGGATTGGAAAGTGCGGCAAACCTGAGCTTGTCAGCCGCATCCGAAGCATTTGAAATTAACTCTCTAAGAAAGATCTCTTTATTGCTGTAGAGAGAATGAATCATTAAATGCAGGAGTTGCTTTGCTTCTGTTTCAAACCCTCGAGTTTCTTTTTTCGTTTCTTGTGCTTTAGCCATTAACATTCCCTATATACTTATAGCTGATAATTGGATTAGACGTCTCACAGACATTTTCTGATTCTTTCAAGAAATGGGGGCCCAGTTTTTTTTTTCAAGGGAAAGGCGACCCTAATTTAGCCTGCTTGACCGAGCAAGGATCGTTACTAAGGGGGACACGGATGCCAAGAGCCCGTGGTAATAAACGTTTCTAGCCTCATTGGCGCGCAAAATTTGTTCTTTGTAAACGACACCATTACTGTTA
>QXZO01000106.1 GCA_009886305.1 Betaproteobacteria bacterium | reverse complement strand
GACTAGCATCGTCTTTGGAGGTTACTACTATTGATGCTTCTACCAGAGCCAAGTACTGCGAGAGGCTTCTATCGCTATAAAAAGTTATCTCGCCCTTCGACGCATTCTGAATGGTACCGACATCGGTAACGACGGTGGATGGATCACCTAAAATTAAACCGCCTAGTTGATCTACGATCTCCCGAGCTGTTAGAGCGTTTAACAAACTCACATCCCTTAAGTTTTAGAAGGCCTAGTCGTCTTCAAGAGCCTTTATGACCTTGTCAGTAATATCAACTCGCTCGCTCCTGTAAACAGCTTCTTGCAAAATGAGGTCATATTTCTCCTCCTCAGCGATCTTGTCAATCTCCTCATTTGCTATACGCAAAATGATCTTCAGTTCCTCTTGTTTCCTGAGATTCAACTCCTCTCTAAATTCTCTTTGCAGCCTTTGAATCTCACGCGAAAGACGAGCTAGCTCAGACTCTAGCGCTCTCTTTTCAGACTCAGCCATGGTCAGCCCATCCTTTTCAAGCTTCGCCTTAACCTCTGTCGCTTTAGCATTAACATCTTTAATTTCTTGATCTCTAGGTGCAAATTCATCCTGGAGTTTTTTTTGTGATCTGATAGCAGGAGCAGCCTCTTTAAACACTCGATCTGTGTTGACAAAACCAATCTTAAGCTCCTCTCCAGAAACATTCGTCACTAAGCTGAATAAGCCAAGCGTGATTAGAGTAAAGAAATAAACTGATATTTTTGTCACATGAACTCCCTAACTTATAAAATTAAAAACCAGTGCCTAACGTAAATTGAAATCCCTCTGTTTTGTCAGTATCTTTGGCGTTAAGCGCTTTTGCAAAATTAAATCTCATCGGGCCGACCGGAGAGTACCAATTAAATCCAAGACCCGCAGAATACCTCATCTCGGAAAATCCATCATCAAAATGATTATCGACTGAACCTCCGTCAACAAAAGCCGAGAACCTCATTGCTTTACCAAGATTCAACCCAGGCAAAGGAAAAATCAGTTCTGCTTGAGACAACATCCTACGCTTCCCACCTAAAGCCTGTCCAATTGCGTCCTTAGGACCTAGGGAACTTGACTGATACCCTCGTACCGAACTTGCTCCCCCAGCGTAAAAGTTTTTATAGAATGGAAGCTGCTTACCATCATAATCCTCGGCGTAAGAGACAGAGCCGCCCAACCTAAATGTCATTTCCTCCGATATAGGTCGATACCATTCTGCTTTATATGTTGCGTTGTAATACGTCAAGTCCCCTAGAGGTGTGCTTAATTCAGACGAGAATCGTTGCAAGAGGCCATCGGTTGGATATATTGCACTATCCCGTTTATCACGAGCCCAACCAACCGTAAAGGGTATTACGGTATTGTTTGTCCCGTTGAGATCCACGAACTCTTGATATTGTGTCGTAGGGTTAGAACCTAAGTTCAAAGCTGTATTTTCGAATCCTACCCCATAAAAAATTCTATCGTATTCCGTAAGAGGAACTCCGAAACTGATTGATGCACTCTCAGTAGAGCTAGAAAAAGCAGACACGACTAAACTGCTCACATCAGTATCCCTCTTACCTAGCTTATACGTGCGACTCACACCATCATCCGTCGCATATGGATTCGTGAAAGAAAGCTCGTAGGTCTCATTTATTTTTCCCGTACTAACGTTAAAACCTAAAGAATTTCCAGTGCCCATAAAATTATTCTGAGACAACCCCAATTGCAGTAGCATTTTATCTGTGCTGGAGAAGCCAATGCCCACTGAAAAATTACCCGTCATTCGCTCAACCACCCTCACCTCTAGATCAACTTGATCCGCCGTTCCAGGAACCGGTTGCGTGTTGATCATCACGTCAGAGAAAAAACCGAGAAGGTTTAGACGCTGCTTTGATCGATTAATATCTCTAATGGAGTACCAAGCTCCCTCCATTTGTCTCAACTCACGTCGGATAACCTCATCTCTTGTATCGAGATTGCCATTAATATCGATACGACGGACGTAAACTCTCTGGCCAGCATTCACATAAAGAGTAAAACCAATTTTAGACTCATCAGGATTCTTTTCAGGGACTGGATTTACACTGGCATTAGCATAGCCATCCTCACCCAAGCGATCAGTAATCATTTGCGTTAAATCCGTCAAGCGCGCCCTTGAAAAAACCTCTCCTGGAGCTATATCTACAAGACTTGATAAATCCTCACGCCGAACAACCTCGTCACCACCAACGTAAATTGCATCAAAAACAAACCTCTCCCCCTCGGAAACAGATATGGTAATGAACACGTTTTCACGATCAGCAGACAATTGAACTTGGGTACTTTCAATTTTGAAGTCTGCATAACCACCGTCTAGGTAAAGTGAGCGAATCTCTTCCTGGTCTCCTTCTAAAGTTTGCTTGGAATACTCACTAGAACCAGAGAATAAGTTGAATTTCCCGAGCTCCTTAAGGCTCATTTTATTTCTTAGCTCTTTATCGGTAAAAGCCACATTACCAACGAAATTTATTTGCTTAATTACAGCTCTAGCCCCCTCAAAAATATCAAACGTAACGGCAACACGGTTCCTCTCGAGCGGCGTGGTAGTAGACACAATTTCAACACTGTATTTTCCTTTCGCCATGTATAAATCTTTCAGTTCCCGCTCCGCCAAATCAAGGATCGCACCATCAAGAATGGCACTTTCGCTTAAGCCCATCTGGCTTAACGCCTCAATTATTTGATCCTCGGTGAGTAGCTTTGATCCGGTAACAGAAACCTTATAAACGGCTGGACGCTCGACAAGCCTGATAACAAGTACATTACCATCGGACAACACTTGAACGTCATCAAAAAACCCTGTTTTAAAGATGGCGTTAATGATCTGCTTCGAAATATTCCGATTCATCTCTTGGCCGACTTTAGTAGGTATATTGGAAAATACCAGTCCTGGGTCAGTCCGCTGAATCCCCTCGACCCGAATATCTTCAATGGTGAATGGTTCGAACGCCCGAGAGGAAAAGCTTAAACTCACTAAAAGTACGATCACAGCAACTTTGCAGTAATTAATCATATGCAGCCACCTCTTCTAATTCCCCAAGTAACGTAAAAGGTCATTGGCTATGACAAAAACCATCAGTCCGACCAAAAGAACCATCCCTATCTGCTGAGCTGTAACTATAACTCTTTCTGGCAGTTTTTTACCTGATATTAACTCATATAAATGAAAAACAACGTGACCTCCGTCCAACATGGGTAAAGGAAATAAATTGATTACACCCAAACTAACGCTCAGAATTGCCAAAAAAGACAAAAAAGTAGCCAAACCCATTCCTGCACTTTTACCTGCCTGGTCAGCAATTACGAGCGGTCCAGCAAGGTTATTTAAACCCACCTCGCCAACAATCAAACCTAGAAGCATTCTTGTTGTGAATCCAATCAGATCTCCAGTTCTTTGTAATGACTTACTAACTGCCTGAGCCCCACCGACACCATCACGGTTGACCAAGTGTTCCTGCATAACTCCATCCGGATCTGGAGCCACGCCTATTCGTCCAACAGATCCATCAACTGAACCAACAATAAGAGGAAATTCCGACAATTTCAGA
>QXZO01000105.1:16700-20264 GCA_009886305.1 Betaproteobacteria bacterium | reverse complement strand
TTTTTGTTGGATTAATTAATACGTCTGCCCCAAACTCTTTTGCTCTTTGTAAGCGTTCCTCCCCCGTATCAAGAGCGATTACGCGAGCGCCCATTTGAGATGCAAGCAGTGTTGCGGACAAGCCAACAGGACCTTGGCCAAAAACAGCGATCGTCTGATCCCCCATCAATTCAAGTCGTTGTAATGCGCCCCAAGCGGTCCCTGTACCACATGATATTGCCGCGCCCGCTTTAAATGATAGTTCGTCTGGAAGTGCTACAAGAGTTCTCGCGGGACATTTCATGTATTTGGCATGCGCTCCGTGTCCAGTGGCACCGAATACTTCTTTTACACCGTCAATACATAGTTGTTCCCAACCGGTCGAGCAGTGCTCACAAGAACCGCAACCCCGGTAATGGTGTTGCATAACACGCATACCTTCTTTGGCCACGTTTTCAGGAACGCCTTCGCCAACTCCTACGACAATCCCGCAGGGCTCATGGCCTGCGATAATTGGCCCATCAAGATCTCCAAGACCCAGAGACGAAGCGCCTCCTTCCGCTCGATAAAACTTAAGGTCACTACCACACATTCCGGATGCTTTGATTTCCAACACCACCTCTCCTGGGCCTGGAGTTGGATCAGGAAAGTTTAGAATTTCGAGTTTTTTACTGCCTGGGAAAACGATACCTTTCATATTGAAGCTCCCTAAATTTATTAAATTTATTTAAGAACGAACGGGTTACCAGTCTTTGCGCCGGTATTGATCCATACACTCTTGGTTTGAAGGTATTGATATATGGCTTCAATACCGCTTTCTCGACCTACGCCTGAATCTTTATACCCTCCAAATGGAGACATATAGCTTACAGCTCGATACGTGTTAACCCAGACTGTACCAGCTTGAATTTTCTCGGACATTCTTATTGCTCGACCGATGTCGCTGGTCCAAACGCCTGAGCCTAATCCAAATCTAATATCATTCGCAATTTTTATTGCCTCTTCTTCATCTTTAAACTTAATTACTGAAAGCACTGGACCAAAAACCTCCTCTTGAGCAATTCTCATATCATTTGTTACGTCTGTGAAGACGGTCGGCTCGATGAACCAGCCATTACCGCATTCCGGCCTGGTTGCCGGCGTACCACCTAGCGCTAGCTTAGCGCCCTCAGTTTTGGCTACATTAATGTAGCCGAGGACTTTTTCGTACTGCGGTTTTGTTGTTATGGGTCCTACCTGGGTGTCAGCACTCATCGGGTTACCCATTCGTGCAGTTTTCGCCAGCGCGATGAGTTTTTCCATAAATGCATCATGAATATCTTCTTGCAAAAGCAAACGAGAACCAGCTATACAGGTTTGTCCAGTTGCCGCAAATATCCCCGATACTGCTCCGTTAACAGCGTCCTCTAAATTGGCATCATCAAATACAATATTTGGAGATTTCCCTCCAAGTTCAAGCGTGACACGCTTGAATGATTTTGCGGCAACTTCATTGATCGCTCTACCTGTAGCATCGGAGCCAGTGAATGCTATTTTCCGAACAAGCGGATGATTCGTAAGCGGCTCGCCAACATCTTTTCCGAAACCAGTAACGACATTAACAACTCCGTTGGGGAAACCAGCCTCTTTAACTAACTTCACAAACTCAAGTGTAGACGCTGACGTGAACTCAGAAGGTTTAATAACAACGGTACAACCTGCAGCAAGAGCTGGAGCTAACTTCCAAGCTAATAGCAAAAGCGGTGAATTCCACGCGGTAATAGCGGCAACAACACCGAGTGGTTCATGACGCGTGAAGTTGAAGTATCCTTTTTTGTCGAGAGGGATGACCGAGCCTTCGATTTTATCGGCGAGTCCACCGAAGTAGTAATACCATTGAGGCACATAGTTGACTTGACCTTGCATCTCAGCAATGAGTTTTCCGTTGTCTTGTACTTCCAACTCAGCGAGTTTTTGGGCATCACGTGCAATTAGATCCCCCAGTTTGTGCACAAGCATACCCCGTTGACTTGCCGTCATTTCTGACCATGGACCGGTTGTGAATGCTTCATGTGCAGCCTCTACCGCGCGATTTACATCTGTCGGACCACCTGCGGCTACTTGAGACCAGATTTCGCCACTGAACGGATCATAGCTGTCAAACCATTCTCCCGATGAGGCCTCAACAAACTCACCATTAATGTACATCTTAAATCTTTCCATCTCTATCTCCTGTATTGATTATTTCTTATTGCTGTTATCGAAGACCCATTTGCTTTTCTTTATTTCTTACAAGAGCACTGATTACTGAATTAAATGGAGTCTTTATATCTACCTCAAAACCCGCAGTCGGTATTGCACCATTGATAGCATCAATTTCAGACATTCGACCAGCAAGAGAGTCGAGCAGCATTGAAGGTTTTGCATTTGGAATTTTCGAGCCAAAATTTTTGACGTAAGTTATGGGATTATCAATTCGCACATTGATGTTTTTTGCGACCGCAACGTTGTACGCTTCTTGCGCGCAGTTCGAAGCACAGAACCAGGCTTCAGGCTCTTCCATAACTTCCCCTATAGTTAGTCCAGTCAACGTACATGTGCCAGAGAAGCAGACGTTACAAATTAACTTTTCCCAGATGAGTTGATCTATATCGTCGAAGCACTCGACACGGAACCCACCGGACTCCCACGTGGACGCAATCATTTTTAGTCGCTCGGTTATCGGACCTGATAATTCGCCTAACCGCACAAGTTCCCATCCATTATGGTGGGCATATCCCGGCTCTTTTATGGATGCGCCGAAACCACCAACAACACCTACCGCTACTTTGTCGGTTCCCAGTATTTTTGCGACTGCTTGAGGTCCGCCCAACCCATTTTGAATTGATAGGACTGCTGTGTCAGTATCCAATAATGCTGCTGCTGATCGCGCGGCATGTTCGACATGCATTGCCTTAGTCGCAATAATGACTAGATCACATGCGCCGACCTCACTTGTATCGCTTGTTGCATTTATTTTGACTACTCGAGAACCGGATGCTCCTTCCAAGCGAAGTCCTTTTTCTTTTATCGCTTTTATGTGTTCTCGCCATGAGTCGATTGCCCACACTTCATGGCCTGCGTTCCCCAAAAGAGCAGCGTAAACACTCCCCATGGCCCCGCATCCCAATATAGCAATTTTCATCCCGCTTCTCCACTCCAAAAAGTAAAGTTTTTAGCTTTCTGTCTAGTTCGTATTAATCAAAATTATGCGCTGGTGTTTTCAGCATATATTTCAACACAGTTACCCTCGGGGTCGAGAATTTGAAAGGAGGTAAATTCAGGGCCAATTTTTAAGGGTTTTTCAAATCGGTCTTTCCAATCATGGAGCTTTGCCATGCCTTGGACTCTAAATCCAATGTGAAGCGCTTCAGGTTGATTTATAGGTGTACCTTCTTGGAATACTAGCAAGATACCATCCCCTCGTGCGATATGTTGATCCGCAGATAATCCGAAATTTTCTGCGTACCATTTTGCTAAATCATGGGGGTTTCGAGATGGGACGTTGACATGCTCTAGACGAAATTCAGACACTGTATTTCCCTATGGTTTTATTAATAACTGACG
>QXZO01000105.1:0-16690 GCA_009886305.1 Betaproteobacteria bacterium | reverse complement strand
AAATGGTCGCTCACATCAGGGTGGGTTGTTTTGAATTTATCCTAAATTGCTACTGAAAATTTGGTTTACGTTTCTCTAAGAAAGCATGAACCGCTTCGCGATGGTCTGGCGTTTTGTGCGCTATAGATTGCAGGTTAGCTGACAGTTCCAGTAAACTTGGTAAATCTTGACGTTGGCCTTCCCGAAGCAGTTTTTTAGTCATTCGTAGAATGGGTCCTGGGTTAGTTGCTATGCGATTTGCGAGTGCCTCAGTCTCGGTCATGAGTGTTTCAGGCGATGTTAGATATGAAATAAGTCCGATTCTTAAGGCTTCTTTAGCGTCGATTGCATCACCTGTAAAACTTAGTTCTGCCGCTTTCGCTAGACCCACTGTTCGAGGTAAAAACCAGGCTCCGCCATCGCCGGGAATAATGCCAACCTTGACGAAACTTTCTGCAAAGGTCGCCATATTGGAGGCAATGCGGATATCACACATACAAGCTAAATCGCATCCTGCGCCAATAGCCGGACCATTAACGGCAGCAATGGTGGGAACCTCGAGCTCATACAAA
Source organism: Betaproteobacteria bacterium (assembly GCA_009886305.1). Lineage (GTDB taxonomy): Bacteria > Pseudomonadota > Gammaproteobacteria > Burkholderiales > Eutrophovitaceae > Eutrophovita. The sequence continues at coordinate 16,139 of QXZO01000105.1, read as the reverse complement.
GCTAGCGGTATACGTTGGATTCCTCGGCGATAGCTCTCGCGAATGGCTTCGCTGGACAAGTTGTCGTCCAGCATTTTTTTCATGTCTTTTAAATTGCCGCCTGCGGAGAATGCTGGTCCACTACCTGTCACAATTACGACTTTGACGTGTTTGCTCAGTTTTATTTGTTCGCAAGCAGCGACAAATTCATCGGCTGCAGTGTTCCCGGTTAATGCGTTTCGTGTAGCAGGCTCGTTCATAGTCAGAATCAGTATCGAACCGCGTTCTTGGATGTTGAGAAACTGTGACATTAATATTGATTCCTAATAGACATTATTTACAAGAAATTTACGCGAAAGAATTAGATATGGCTTTGCCTACATCAGACGTTGAAGCAGATCCTCCAAGGTCAGGAGTCACTGGGCCAGAGATTAAGCATGCTTCAATGCTTTCAGTAATTGCTTTGGCAGCAGCATGCTCACCCAAGTGCTCTAACATCATCGCTCCTGACCATATTTGCGCGATTGGATTTGCTATATTTTTTCCGTAGATATCAGGTGCTGATCCATGAACTGGTTCAAAGAGGGACGGAGAAGTTCGTTCAGGATTAATATTGGCTGATGGGGCTATCCCAATAGTGCCTGCTGTCGCGGGCCCAAGATCCGAAATGATGTCGCCAAACAAGTTCGATGCCACAATAACATCGAAACGTTGCGGATTTAATATCAGTTGAATCGTTAGTCCATCGATATGATATTGATCTGTGCTGATCTCAGAGAATTCGTCTGAAATTACTTTAAAGCGTTCATCCCAGTAGGGCATGGTAATCGCAATGCCGTTAGACTTTGTGGCTGAGGTGACGTGTCCCCTCTCTCGTTGTTCCGCTAATTCAAATGCGTACCTCATTATTCTGTCCACGCCTTTTCTCGTAAAGACAGATTGTTGGGTAACAATCTCTCGATCAGTGCCTTCGAACATTCTGCCACCTACGGAGGAATATTCTCCTTCTGTGTTTTCCCGAACAACGAGATAATCGATGTCTTCTGGCTTGCGGTCGGCAAGCGGACATTTAACGCCTGGCAATAATTTCACCGGCCTTAAGTTTACGTATTGATCGAATTCTCTTCGCCATTTTATTAGAGAATCCCACAAAGCTTTGTGATCGGGTACGATCGCTGGCCACCCGTTTGCACCAAAAAAAATAGAGTCATGGCTGCCTATGTCCTCTCGCCATGAGGGCGGCATCCACCAGCCATGCGTTCCATAATTATTGCAGCTCCAGTCAAATTCATCGACTTTCAGTTCGAAATTAAACTTGCTAGCTACCGTATGGAGTACCCGTAGCCCCTCAGGCATGACCTCTTTTCCAATGCCGTCACCAGCGATAACTGCAATTTTGTATGACTTCATAATGTGTTTCCTTGTGCGATTCTGAATTGGTTTATAGTGTTTATCTAGGCGGTAATTCACATCCAATTTTAACTTGCTTCAAGAAATCTTGATTAAAATTTAATTTTATAATTTCTGGTGTCGGAAGCGAAGATTGAAGAAGTAAATGTTAAAAATTTATTCAAGGAGTTTTAATGTCGGAACATATGAGAGCGGTAGAAGCAGTTGATTTTTCAATCGGTAGTTTGCGTCTGTGTGACAGACCTGTTCCGACAGTCAGAGATGGAGAGGTTCTAATTCGTATTGAAGCGGCCAGTCTTAACTACCGTGATCTGGCTATCTTGGATCAAAAATTCATGCCACATTTGAAGTTGCCTTACGTTCCTTGCTCCGATTGCTCAGGGGAGGTTGTATCGATTGGTGATGGCGTTACTCGGTTTAAAGAGGGGGATAGAGTCATTCCGGTGTATACCCAGGGTTGGTACAGCGGAAAGCCAACGCAACAACAACGAACGACGAAGACTCTTGGTGCCCCTCTATCAGGTGTATTACAAGAGTACATTGTTGTTCCAGAGCAAGAGGCAGTTATGGCGGCTGAGTCGTTGAGTCCTCAGGAATGTGCAACATTGCCAATTGCGGCTCTTACAGCTTGGAATGCCCTTGAACAAGGTGGTGTTAAGTCTGGAGATACGGTGCTGGTTCAGGGCACAGGTGGGGTGGCTTTGTATGCATTACAGTTTGCGAAAATGGCGGGCGCTAAAGTCATATTAACTTCGTCCAGCGACGAAAAGATTGCTCAAGCAAAACTATTGGGTGCTGACGTTGGAATCAATTATTCTAAAGATGAGAATTGGGGCGCATTAGCTAAAGAGGCAACTGGTGGCAGGGGTGTCGATATCGTTATCGAAACAACTGGATACACCTTGGCGGAATCGTTGTCTTGCGTATGTTTTGGCGGGTTCGTTGGCGTAATTGGATTTGTAGGGGGACATGAGGCGACAATTTCAGTTAAGTCATTACTGGGGCCGTTCGTTAGGGTGCAAGGCATTGCTGTTGGGTCGCGCTTGCAATTTGAGGCTATGGTGCGCGCTATTGATCATGTTGGGATTAAGCCAGTTATCGATTCGAGTTTTCCTTTAGAAAAAACTGCTGAAGCCTTCGAGCACTTAAAGTCGGCTAAACATGTCGGAAAGATAGTTTTAGAAATTTAATTTTTTTAAAATATTATGGGCCTTGAAAAACATTGGAGTGAATCAGTATTCGACTTAATCTGTGATCACGATATCTCTTTGGTGAGTTTTGTTCCTGATGCAGGTCTTTCTCAGTTAATTGAGTTATGTATTGCACACAATCCTATTCAGACTGTGCGACTGACCTCTGAGGAGGAGGGTATCTCCTTGGCAATGGGTGGCTGGCTCGGTGGTAAGAAAAGTATGCTACTGATGCAGTCAAGCGGGGTTGGTAATTGCGTCAATATGCTCTCTATGCTGAATACGTGTCAGGTACCTTTGCCAATGATCGTGACTATGCGTGGCGATTGGGGTGAGTTTAACCCTTGGCAAGTACCAATGGGCCAAGGGACCGAGGCTGTGTTGAAAGAGATGGGCGTAACGACCTTTAGAGCTCAAGAAAATAACCAGGTCGAAGCTTGCGCCGAGGGCAGCATCCGTTTGGCGTTTAATACATATAGACCGACTGCGTTGCTAATTGGTCAGCGAGTGCTGGGCGCGAAGACTTTTGGCCGTTAATTTGGACATGATAAAAATCGCATATAGTTTGGGAAAAAAAGATGACCTTATTAAATCGTAGAGAAGTGGTGGCGTGTTTATTGAACCCTAGAGACGATCTTTTGGTAATTGCTGGATTAGGTGCGCCTGCTTGGGATATAACGGCGGCAGGTGATCACGCGTTAAATTTTCCAATGTGGGGAGGAATGGGCGGAGCAATCACAACTGGACTTGGGCTAGCATTAGCGCAACCCCTAAAGCGTGTTTTGGTTGTCACGGGTGACGGGGAGTTATTGATGGGGCTTAATTCGCTAGCAACCGTTGGTGTGAGTCAACCGAAAAATCTTGCAATTGTTGTTTTGGATAATGAGGTATACGGAGAGACAGGAAAACAAAAAACGCATACAGGGTTTGGGGTCGATTTAATGTCAGTTGCAAGCGCATGTGGGTTCGCTAATTCTTCTATAATTACAAGTGATTCTGAACTAATTACCTTGAAAAAAAATGTAGATGGTTCGGGATTAATGTTTGCTCAAGTCAAAGTTGATCCTCAACCAGATGAGCTCGTACTTCCACCGAGAGACGGCGCATTGTTGAAAAATCGATTTAGAGAAGCCTTGCTTGGAGATCAATGTCATTTATCGAATTGAGACTTCGTCAGGGTAGCGTCGCAGCATTCATCTGCATCTAAGAATACCAAGAATAACGTAATAGGAAAAAAGTAAATATGCGTCCACTTGAAGGAATAACGGTTGTCGCGCTTGAGCATGTCATAGCAGGTCCATTTTGTACGCGACAGTTAGCAGATCTCGGAGCTCGAGTCATCAAGATAGAAAGACCTGGAGGCGGTGACCCCACCCGAGCTTATGATGACCGAGTGAGTGGATTGGCTTCCCATTTTGTATGGACAAACCGATCCAAAGAAAGTATCACCCTTGACTTGAAACAACCTGAGGGTATCGAAGTTGTTCGTAAACTTTTGGAGGGGGCGGATGTACTTCTGCAAAACTTAGCACCGGGCGCTTCAGAGCGAATGGGGTTCTCCTATGAGCAGTTGAAAGAGCGTTATCCACAATTAATTGTTTGTGATATTTCTGGATACGGATCAAACGGGCCTTATCGAGATAAGAAGGCATACGACCTGTTGATCCAAGCAGAGTCGGGACTTTTGTCCGTTACGGGTTCTGATGATGAGCCCGCAAAGGCAGGGTGTTCGATTGTTGATATTTCTGCTGGGATGTATGCATTCAGTAATATTCTTGCAGCAATTATTCGCCGTCAAAAAACGGGGACAGGATGTCGTATAGACATATCGATGCTTGAAACAATGACTGAGTGGATGAGCTTCCCAATGTATTACGCTTACCAAGAAGCAGAACCACCTGCGCGAACTGGTGCCTCTCACGCAACCATCTATCCATATGGGCCATTCCCCATTGGCGACGGGAACACGGTGATGTTGGGGCTGCAAAATGAGCGTGAGTGGGCAATATTTTGTGATCAGGTGCTCCAACAACCAGAACTGAGAGACGATGTTCGATTCTCATCTAATACCCGACGGTCAGAATCTCGTAGTGCACTTCATTCTATTATTGAGGAAGTTTTTTCTGGCATGACGTTAACCACGGTTACTGAGCGATTAGATGCTGCGAGAATTGGGAATGCCTCCATGAACTCAATGAAGCAAGTTTGGGATCATGCGCAGCTTGCCGCGCGAGATAGATGGAGATTTGTGGAGTCATCGAATGGGCCCGTCAAAGCGATGCTTCCTCCAGGTGCGCCGGAAGAGTTTTCACCGCGTATGGACCCTATTCCCGATCCTGGGGAGCATTCAAAGCGGATCCTTTCGGAATTAGGTTACAGCGATGAGGACATTAAGGAGTTAGAGAGCTCACGCGTCATCTAGTGGCGTTCAATTAGCGCGGTAAATCCGCAGATTATTTTTATAAGCTAGAAATATTATGGAGTGAAGGATGTCAGAAGCACAATTAAAAACGTATTCAAACTTGATCGACGGCAAATCCATCTCGGCTCAGAGCGGCCGTTCTTTAGATATGATTGATCCATGTAGCGGACGTGCCTTTGCAACGATTCCCGATAGTGATGATGTTGATATCAATAGTGCCGTTTGCGCGGCACAGAGTGCGTTAGATGGCAGTTGGGGCAGGATGGCTCCTGTGGAGCGCAGTCGAATTATGCATCGTTGGTCTCAACTCATTATGGAAAACTTTGAAGAGTTAGCTGCGCTCGAATCTAGGGATACAGGAAAGCCTATTACCGCTGGTCGAGCTGATATTACTGCAACCGCCCGTTATTTTGAATTCTACGCAGGAGCGGCGGATAAGCTTCACGGTCAGGTCATCCCTTACTTGGATGGATACAGCGTCAATGTGCACCGAGTACCTTATGGCGTAACGGCACACATTATTCCTTGGAATTATCCCGCTCAGCAGTTCGGCCGCAGTGTCGGTCCAGCTTTGGCAGTTGGGAACGCGGCGGTGGTTAAGCCCTCCGAAGACGCATGTTTGACTACGTTAGTTATGTCTCAACTTGCCCTAGAAGCCGGCCTTCCGGCTGGTGCTTTGAATATAGTTTCTGGATTGGGAGATCGCGCGGGCGCTGCTTTGGCCAATCATCCAGGGATCAATTTCATGAGTTTTACGGGATCTCCTCGAGTTGGCACTTTGGTTCAGCAGGCCACGGCGAATCATTTCGTCGGTTGTACGTTGGAGTTGGGTGGAAAGTCGCCGCAACTTGTATTTGCAGATGCTGATTTAGATAAGGCGCTCCCCGTTGTTGTGAAGGCAATTATCCAACACGCGGGACAGACTTGTTCAGCAGGAAGCCGAATTTTGGTTCAGAACGAAATTTATAACGAATTTATGACTCAAGTAAGTGCTCAGTTCTCCAAGGTGCGAGTTGGTACGCCTGACATGGATCTTGATTGTGGTCCTGTTATGAATGCCAAACAGCAACAGCTTGTAGAGGGATTCAGGGTAGATGCAACCAGTTCGGGTATTGAATTACTCGCTGAGGGAGTGTTTGCCGAAGGTTTAGATCGAAGCGGTTTTTGGGTGAAGCCGGCACTTTTTGGAAATGTACCGCGCGATCACCGCTTAGCGTGTGACGAGGTTTTTGGCCCATTACTTTCAGCCATTCCTTTTGAAGATGAGTCCGATGCTATCAAGTTAGCTAATGCAACTGATTACGGTTTGGTCGGTTCAGTATGGACCAAGGATGGTAATCGGCAACAGCGAGTAGCCAAGCGTATGAATTGCGGGCAGGTATTTATTAATAATTTTGGTGCTGGTGGAGGAGTTGAACTGCCTTTCGGTGGGATGAAAAAAAGTGGGCACGGACGAGAAAAAGGTTTCGTGGCGCTGGAACATTTCACAACGACCAAGACCATCGTTCATTTTCACGAATGAGAACGATGACACACCTTGAGCTTGCTACCCTTAGTCGTTCGATTTAATGAATTCTGAAAAACCTTTCAGCGAGTGGATAGGTCGTTCTGAAACCAGCATGGATTTTGTGGATGCGTCGCGTGTATCTAAGATGTACGCTACCTTAAATATGCCATGTCCTAAGCTAATCCGTGGCCAGGAGCTGCCAAGTTTGTGGCATTGGATGTTTTTTGCGCCGGCTGTGCCGTTTTCGGAACTGGGTGACGATGGCCATCCGGAGCGAGGAGGTTTTTTACCTCCAGTTGATTTGCCAAGAAGGATGTGGGCAGGGGGTCGACTAGATTTTTATCGCTATATCAAAGTGGGTGAAGAGATTCGCCGAGTATCAAGCATTAAAGATGTTGTTTCTAAGAAGGGACGCACTGGAGAAATGGTTTTTGTGACCGTCGCGCATCAGATTCTTGATGATCATGGTGTGTTGATTAATGAAGAGCATGACATTGTTTATCGCGACTTGATGCCGGAGGGCGTTTCTGTACCCAGTTATCAAACGGCTGAGATGTCTTCTGACTTCTCGCTCGAAATTTTTCCAAATCCAGTTACGTTATTTCGATATTCCGCGTTAACTTTTAACGGCCATCGTATTCATTATGATCGCAAATATTGTATTGAAGAGGAGGGTTATCCTGGACTTGTATTTCATGGTCCCTTGACTGCGACTCATTTGGCGCAACTTCTATTGTCCCAAAGTAACGACATACAGCTCACTGATTTTCGTTTTCGAGCCATAAAGCCGTTGTTTGATAATCATGCTTTTGTCTTGCACGGGAGGGAAGAAGCACCGAACGTTTATAATTTGTGGGCGACGGACTATTTAGGCCATACTGCTATGGAAGCGCAGGCCACGTGTGAGCGCTAATACAATAGAAATTATAAGGACAAAAAACTATGTCTATCGATGAAGATCGATATCAAGAAATAAGAGATGGTGTTAGAGCAGTTTGTAGTCAATTTAAGGACGAATATCACCGATCGATCGATTCTAAAAGAGGGTATCCAGAGGAGTTTGTGAAGGCGTTAACCGAGGCTGGCTGGTTGTCGGCAATGATTCCTGAGGAGTACGGTGGTTCCGGACTGGGTCTTGCGGAGGCATCTGTGATCATGGAAGAAATCAATCGGTCAGGTGGTAACGCGGGTGCTTGCCATGGTCAAATGTACAACATGGGTACGTTATTGCGCCATGGCTCCGATGAGCAGAAAAAGCAATATTTACCCGCAATTGCTAAAGGTGACCTTCGTTTGCAATCTATGGGGGTGACGGAACCCACTACAGGAACGGATACAACAAAAATAAAAACAGTCGCGATAAAGAAAGGAGATCGGTATGTGGTCAATGGCCAGAAGGTGTGGATCTCTAGGGTGCAACACTCAGATCTTATGATTTTGCTTGCGAGAACAACGCCGTTGCAAGAGGTGAGGAAAAAGTCTGAGGGCATGTCGATTTTTATCGTTGATATACATCATGCGATGGACAATGGCCTCACTGTTCGGCCGATTGAAAATATGGTCAACCATGAAACTAATGAATTATTTTTTGATGAGTTAGAAATCCCAGCCGAGAATTTGATCGGAGAGGAAGGTATGGGATTTCGATACATTCTGGATGGACTTAACGCCGAGAGAACTTTGATCGCCGCAGAGTGTATTGGTGATGGTTATTGGTTTATTGATCGAGCGACTAAATATGCCAACGAGAGAATTGTGTTTGATCGGCCTATTGGTAAGAACCAGGGGGTTCAATTTCCAATTGCTGAGTCGTTCATTGAAATAGAGGCAGCAAATCTCATGCGTTGGAAGGCGTGTGATTTGTTTGATGCGAAAATGCCTTGCGGCTCAGAATCTAATATGGCGAAATATTTGGCTGCTAAAGCGTCTTGGGAGGCGGCTAACGTGTGTTTGCAAACGCATGGTGGTTTTGGGTTTGCCGCCGAATATGATATTGAGAGAAAGTTTCGAGAAACCCGACTGTATCAAGTGGCACCTATATCTACGAACCTAATTTTGTCCTATACCGCTGAGCATATTCTTAATATGCCTCGGTCGTTTTAACGCAGGCTTTATCACGGACTAAACTTTACCGGAGGTAGTGATGGATTTGAACTTGAGTGGCAAGCGAGCGGTTGTGACCGGAGCTTCCAAGGGCATTGGTCTAGCTGTGGCGAAGAGCCTTCTGGCGGAAGGGTGTGCCGTTCATCTGGTGGCGCGCTCCGAGGGTGTTTTAAAAGACTTGGCGTTGCAGCTGAATGAAGCAGCCCAAGATCGTGTTACCTACAGTGCACTTGATTTGTCAAAATCGGAGAATATACCGCTCCTATTAGATGCGTCAGGACAGGTCGATATTTTGGTCAATAATGCTGGAGCAATACCTGGAGGAGATCTTCAGAGAATCGATGAGCAAAAATGGCGTGATGCTTGGGAGCTAAAAGTTTTTGGCTATATCAATTTGAGCCGTGCTGTTTATAAAATAATGATGCAGAAAAAATCTGGGGTCATTGTTAATATAACTGGACTGGCTGCTGATAGACTAGATACGCATTACATTGCAGGGTCTTCTGCAAACGCGTCTCTTAACGCGTTCTCTAAAACCTTGGGAAGTAATAGCTTCAAAGATGGTATTCGTTGTCTCGCGGTGAGCCCAGGTGCAGTTGAGACGGATCGTTTAGTCACTTTAATGAAGACTAAAGCAGCCGTTGAGTTCGATAACGAAGACCGATGGCGAGAATTGTTGAAAGGGTTGCCGCATGGTCGGGCAGCAAAAACGGTTGAGGTTGCTGATGTGGTTACATTTCTTGCCTCTGAGCGTGCATCATACTTAAGCGGCATTGTTGTTAATGTTGATGGTGGTCATAGTTCTAGAGGTGGCGCTTTTTAAATCCGCTTAAAATTTTAATGACCGTACTTTAAAAGTCACGAATCTACTTTTTTGTACGTCATATGATTTGAGTCCCAAACTTAGATATTGCTTGTTCCGACAAGCGAAGGCCCAGCCCGGGTTCTTTGTTTAATGTGAGTAATCCATTTTTGATAGCGGGAGGATTTTCATACAGTTCGGCTTGAAGTGGATCTCGTTCCGGGTCTGTGAATGACTCGACGATACAGCCAGCAGGGCTACCAGCAACAATGTGCGCATGAATGAAGCAGTCATGGTGCGGTGCCACTTGCACATGGTTCAGTTCACAAAGCGCTGAAAGTTTTCTTCCTTCAGTAAAACCACCTGTCATCGTACAGTCGAATTGTAAAATATCTATAGATTGTTCATCGATAAGTGATCTACAACCCCAACTCGTTAATTCACTTTCACCCGCTGAAAGTGGTATCGACGTTTTTTGAGACAGCAACTTGAGTTCTCGTCGATCGTCGGCCCATCGTACCGGCTCCTCTAGCCATCGAGGACCTAGTGGCTCTAGCAGTCTCGCACCTTCAATTGCGGTAGGTAAATCCCAGCCTCTGTTAACGTCAACCATGAGGTCACAGTCATCACCAATGATTTCACGAATAACGGACATGCGTTCAATATCATCCGATAGTGATGCTCCGCCAACCTTACCCTTGAACCCTTGATGACCTTGATCTTTGAGCATATGTATTTCATCTCTTAATTCGCTCAAGTCTTTACCATCCCGATAGTAGGCACAGGTTACGTAGCATGGTATGACGTCCCGAAATCCACCGAAAACTTTATAAAGGGGAAGGTTTGCCGTTTTCCCGATTATGTCCCAACAAGCAATATCTACTGCCGCAGCAATACGCATTATTGCCTCTTTCCCCCATCCTTTTTCGTGCGCCGATCGAGAGTGCGTTAAGTCAAATAAGGTTTTGAATATTTTCTCAGTAGCTAAAGGGTCAGCGCCAACTATTTGCTCGCTGATGCCAGTTTTAAAACAATGTATAGCTGCTTCAATGGGCGTGTAGCTTGTGGCGATTCCAAACCCCTCGATGCCAGCATCAGTCTGGAGTTTTACGAGAATTTCATTTGCTCTCGGAACGATAAAATGACTAACCCAGTGGGGCCTTTCAGTATCCGGAGCTTGAAGAATGTAGACTTTTAGCTTAGTAATTTTCATATTTTTTGTGTTTTTCGGGAGGGACCACATTTTGTTTGCAATATTAATACGTTCACCATCTCAATGTCTCGTGCGAAATATTTTTAATAAAAACAGAAATGGTAGCAGACAGAATCCATAGCCGATCGAGAGTAAAATTAAGCTAGGTGAAACTATGTTTTTTTTCACCCCAAGCTTGATCGACGGTGCGCTGTAGGTTTCTAGTTTTGGTTCGACTAAAATCATGTATTTTTCTGGGTAGACTATAGAAATAGGTTCGGTCGTAAATGTACCAAAAGGTACAATTGAGCCAAAGGCTAAAGTCTCATGGAACACCACATTTGACCCGCTGGATAGGGACAATGTCGCCTTGTTCAGTTGCTCACAAGACTTCGATGTGCAGGTCATTTTAATCAATAGATCATTTTCGGTTGGTGTTAAAGGTAGTTCTATTGGTTGATAGCTCTTGCCAGAACTAATCCGAAATATTGATCCGTCATCGAGCACCCATCGATCACTAATTTTGCTTAACGTGTTAGTGCTGAAGAGCTGTCCGCTGAATGATGAGCAGTAAAAGTGATAGCTTGGGCCCAGAAGAAGGCCAACAACAAATAAGGTAATAATTTTAATTTGAATTTGAGTCATTGTGGCTTCGATTTCCTATATTCATGATCTATATGTTGACATGAATGTGAACCTATTGGGGTAGAAACTCGGCAACGAAAATCGGATACACTTCACAAAAAAGCGTAATCACGATCAATATGGGATCACCGGGGAGACAGATGTGGATTTACAGCTTACAGGGTCTAGAATAATCGTCACGGCTGGTGCTAGCGGTATAGGACTGAAAATTGTAGAGAGATTTTTGGCTGAAGGCGCATCGATATATATTTGTGATATCGACAGAGATGCTTTAGAGGCAGTTAAAGAAAAACATCCATTGTTGAAGATAGGGGTTTGTGATGTTGCTGATAGACATTCGGTTGCGTCTATGTTCAATGAGGCGGTCACTAGTTTAGGTGGGCTGGACTGCCTTGTGAATAATGCGGGTATCGCCGGCCCAACTGGGGCGTTTCACGAAATTGACCCCAAGGACTGGGATCGTTGTATCGAGGTTTGTCTCACTGGTCAGTTCAATTGTGCCCGATTAGCTGTTGGGCATCTTAAACAATCAAATAACGCGTCCATCATAAATTTGTCTTCGGCCGCAGGAAGATTTGGGTTTCCCAACCGAGCCCCGTATTCTGCAGCAAAGTGGGGTGTTGTCGGTTTTACGAAGACATTGTCGATGGAATTAGGCGACTTCGGAATTCGATGTAACGCAATATTACCTGGTCCAGTTGATGGGCCGAGGATTCAGGCGGTTATTCGAGAAAAGGCAAATGCCAAGGGACAAACCTCAGAAGACTTTACCAAAACATGGTTATCGTTGGCATCTATAAAAGAATTGATTGATCCAAGTCAGTTAGCTGACCTGGTTGCATTCGTAGCCTCTCCTTTAGGGAGGACTATTTCTGGCCAAGCCTTGAATGTAGATGGTGACTTACAAGGACTAATGTAGCAGATGAGATAATTTGTTATGCAAAAAAAATATGAATTAATAGATTTTTCCCCAGAGTATGCTGAGGCTTTTAAAGAGCTTAATTTGGAGTGGATTGAGGAGTTTTTTGAACCGGAGGGTATAGATTTGAAGATGCTCTCGGATCCACAGAAAAATTTTATTGAATCTGGTGGGGCCATTGTTCTTGCAAAAATAGGTGAAGACATCGTTGGTTGTTGTGGACTTTTAAAACACAATAAGACGACATTTGAAATCTCTAAGATGGCGGTCACTTCCACCTATCAAGGAATTGGACTGGGCAAGGCAATGTTGCATCAAACGTTAATGATCGCGAAGCGGCTTGGAGCGGCTCGGCTGGAGATTATGTCCAACACGATATTAGAACCAGCGATCGGACTATATAAGTCAGTAGGATTTGTTGAAATTCCATTAACGAGTGATGCTTACGATCGCGGTAATATTTCATTGCGTTTAGACTTGATGGACTACGAGGAGGGGTTTTCTGCCTCAGCGGATTGAGTGTCCGGTGTTTTTCTCGTTTTCATGTTTAAAACCTTTTGTAATCGAGGTTGTCACAATTCTTGTAGAAAACAGTGGCTTTGTGATTCAATCTACTTTACAGAGATGCCTTTTAGTTTTACGGTGGTTAACAATGGATAGTTCAAAAAGAATATTTTTACGTAATGCAGGTTTGCTGAGCGTGTTGCTTGGGCTATCTGATGTCGGTTTTATTAGATTGGCGAATGGGAAGCAGTGGGAATGGAATAATCAGGCGTTCGAGGCAGATAATTTGTCTGCAGCAATTAGAGGGTTAACGGACCAACCAGTAACTAAAGATACGAACGGTCTTATTCAGTTCATAGCGCCGCCGATTGCGGAAAATGGAGCCGTAGTTCCTGTTGGAGTTAAGGTAGACGAGGGTACTCGAGTGCATGCATTCGCGCTGCTATGTGAAAAAAATCCGAGGCCGTTAGCGGCGTATTACGAATTATCTTCTCAAGCGGTACCTTTTATTCGTACGCGCATTAAGATGCGTGAAACCGCTTCAGTTATAGCATTAGTGAAAACAGGCGATGGTTTTATCAGTGCTGAAACATTGATTAAGGTAACCCGCGGTGGATGTGGTGGATAAATTGTTGTTTAGTTGTAAAGGATAACCATGGCGCGTCCCATGAGAATTTCAGCAGTATGTGATGACGGCGGTATAACCACCGTGAGAGTATTGATTCGTCATGACATGGAAACCGGATTTCGAAAAAAGAAAGACGGTACGCTCGTACCCGCCCACTTTATTACAAATGTTGAGGTGCACCACGGAGAAAATCAGGTTTTATCGGCAGAGTGGGGCGGAGGCATTTCTAAAAACCCATCTCTATTCTGTTATTTTCGAGGCGGTACTCCAGGTGATTCGGTCGAGGTTAGTTGGATTGATAATCATGGTGAGTCTAATCAAAAAACAGCGATCATCACCGGTGTACCAGCTGGCTGATTTAAGTGAACGACTCGTTGCCTATTTTTCCTAGGGTGATCAGTCGACAAAAATTCTCATACGTATGCGTAATCCCTTGAGTGAGATCGACCGACCCGTAATCACCCAGATAATCTCGGAGTGGTTGATCTGTTAAGTTTGTAGGGAAAGGGAGCGCGGAGCCCTCCGCGCGTATTTTTGAGTCTGGAGCTATAGCCTCTATTTTTTCAATGGATTCCTCGACGGTCGCGATTACCCCATTAATGTCAAAAATGCGAGCCTCGTCTCTGGGCTTTGAGACGGACTGAATGAATGCGCTGGCAACTTCGCCGGCATGTAACCAAGAAACAGGTCCATTAAACGGGATGGTATAGGACTGTTTCATGGCGGCGGCAAGAATTGCTACGGTTGTCTTGGAAGTCATGCCTTGATCTCTACCTACGCCGTAGACGACTCCGGGCCTGAGACACGTGCTTGGAACCTCCCAATCTTGCATATACACCTTTGCTGTTTCCTCATTGCAAAACTTGTACGCACCGTAAAGGGTGGAAACCGTTTCAGGATCAAATACTCCGTGTGCAGCAATCGAGCTAGCATATGCAAGGCGTTTAATACCATTCTCCCGCGCAGCTTCTAAAACATTTGTCGTACCTACAACATTGACCTGTGCTCCTAGTATTGGGTTGGCCTTGCAAAAAGGGACTTGAAGAGCGGCTAGATGAATGATGGCACCTGCCTTGTGTGTTTCGACAGCATTTTTAATAGTTTGAGGGTTAGCGATGTCACCATCCAACCAAATGACGGAGGCCAATTCTTCATCGTTCATAAGTAAACTCGGTCTACGGGTATCTTTTTTCAGGTCAAGTGCAACAACGTTAACACCTGAACGTTGCAGGAGGTGCAGGACCCAACTCCCTATGCAGCCACCAGCTCCCGTAACAATTACAGGTTCAGGAAAGTCAGCTTTATCGACTGGAAAAAAATCAATCATGTTGAGGTCCTTTTTCAAGATGGTATTTTATTTAAACGTCCATTGGCAACGTATGATCTGCCGCCCATTCGGTCAGAGATGCGTCGTAAACCTTAACATTTTTATGACCCAGCATATCTAACGCTAAAGCTACGCTGGTAGCCGCAATCCCACCGCCGCAGTAGGCGATGATTTCGTTTTGTACCAAGACATCTGAAAATATTTTTTTCAATTCGTCAAGTGATTTAAACGTGTTGTCCGCATTTACATGCTCAAGCGCCGGGAGGTTAATACTCTGAGTTATTCTTCCTTTACGTCCGTAATGAACGCCCCCTTGGCCTTCGTATTGCTCTCTTCTCAGAGCGTTAATAAGGCATACCGAATTTCCTTCTAGATGCTGCAGTATGGAATCTTTATTGGCCACTAAAGAGAGGTTCGGGTCGCGTAATGAGTATGTACCCGAGCCAGTCGGTTTGGCCTCGCCTGATTCAATTGGCTTATCTTCTGCTTGCCACTTTTGAAACCCGCCATCTAATACGGCAACATTTTTATGCCCAAATACCTGTAGTGTCCACCAAAGTCGAGTTGCCCACCAGTGATTCGTAGTGGAGTAGGCTATTACCATAGTGTCGTCACTGATTCCTAGGCGGGACATGGTTTTGGCAAACACATCCGGGTTTGGGAGCATGAAATGACATTGCGGATGAGGCGTGGATAACTCATGTTCTATGTCGAGAAATTGAGCTTTCGGTATATGGGCATTTTTATATTCCTCGATCGCGGGAACCACATCATAGATTGAGAAATCAGCCTTTGGTAGTAGATGTGTAGAACTATCTATTATCCGTACTTTTGGATTTGACAAATTTTCTAAAACCCATTCAGTTGATACTAGTGGTTTCGGCCAAAGTTCACTCGCCATAACTAGGTTCCTTTTTGTTTTCATTGGTTATTTTTAAATTTCATAACTCATTATTGAGTACACTTCATAGCTAGTGTAGTCTATTCAGACTGGTCATAAAAATGGCTATATAAGACCTGAGTTCGCTTCTTATTTTGAGGACTTCGGTCTCAACTACCTAAAACCTCGAACGGAATACTAGATGATGTTTGGTGATACGGTTTATCTCGAATCGCTGTATAACAATCGTGCTGCGATACCCAACTTTCAAGATTATGTGGATCGATGGACCAATGATTCATCAGGCATTTGTCAATCGCTAAAAGATCAATGTGAGCGTGATGTGCCTTATGGCGATGATTTGCTTGAAACGATGGATGTCTATACACCTTCTGGCGTGCCAAGTGCCATGCTTATGTTTGTTCACGGGGGTTATTGGCGGTCTCTTGATAAAAGCCAGCACGCATTCGTAGCCAGACCTTTTGTGGATCGCGGCGTCGCGGTAGCTGTAATCAATTATTCTTTGTGCCCTCAGATTTCTATGCAAAAGCTTGTCCTGCAAGTAATGGCAGCCGGGGCTTACCTTTATCGAAATGCGAATGATTTTAAGGTCCCGAAGAAACGATTGTTT
>QXZO01000104.1 GCA_009886305.1 Betaproteobacteria bacterium | reverse complement strand
CGGTGCTTTTTTTGCTACGGGTTTTTTCTTTGCCGGTGCTTTTTTTGCTACGGGTTTTTTCTTTGCCGGTGCTTTTTTTGCCGGCTTCTTTTTAGCAGCTGCCATCTTCAAGTCTCCTGTTTTAAACCACGTTATAGGTGGTATCAGTATCAAAAATTAAAGGTCCAGTACCGTCTCCGGCATGCGATTTAGAGAATGCACAGCGTTGCCTACATTGTCAATAGTTTTTCTATTTAAAAATGTAAAGACTTGATCAAATAGAAAAGCATTTATACCTCATTTTTACCATCTATTAATAGTGTCCAAAAAGTAGTGAACGTATTTTTATGATTAATTTCTTAGAACAATGGAGCACAGAAAACATATCCACCTTCTCACTTTTACGGGTAGAGTATCTGATCTTGTAGTTTATTAAGTAATAAACATATTATGACTATACGTATAGGATCAGGCTCTGCATGGTGGGGCGATCGGATATCTCCAGCGAAAGAGAGTGCAGATAAAGGTCAGTTAGATTACTTGTGTTTCGAAACTATGGCCGAAGCAACCATTTCCGCAGCTCAGGTCAGAAAGAGAAGAGATCCGACTTTCCCAGGTTACGATACTTGGTTAGACGATCGAATGACGGCGGTCTTACCCGGTTGCATCAAGAATAAGACGAAAATAATATCAAACCAAGGTTGGATCAATCCAAACGGAGCAGCAGAACGTATCGTTTACTGGTTGAGGACGATGGGAGTCCATGGAGTGAAAGTTGCCGCCATCAACGGTAGTCTGATTACCGGCGACGTGCTCAACTTAACAAATACCATTTTAGAGACAGGAGAACGAACGCAATCACTGGAAAATAAAATCGTATCCGCAGAAGTGTATCAAGGCGCAGAGCCGATCGTACAGGCTTTGAAAAACGGCGCTCAAATTGTTGTCACTGGTCGAATAGCCGACCCTTCAATTTTTGCTGCGCCCATGATGTTTGAATATGGTTGGGGCATGGATGATTTTATGCGACTTGGCGTAGCAAACGGTATCGGACATCTCATGGAGTGCGGGGCGCAGGTTACGGGAGGATATTTCGCAGACCCTGGGTTCAAAGATGTTCCAAGACCATGGGATTTGGGATTTCCAATAGCTGAAGTGCACAATGATGGCACCGCGGTCATCACGAAATTGGAAGGTACAGGCGGCGTTATCAACGCCATGACTATCAAAGAGCAGCTTTTATACGAGGTGCATGATCCATACAACTATATAACCCCTGATGTCGTCGTTGACTTTTCAACCACACAAATAAGGGAAATCGCAGAGAATCGGGTTATGGTTTCTGGTATTTCTGGAAAGGCTCGCACTCCAACCCTGAAAGTATCAATCGGTTGCGAGGAGGGTTTCATCGGAGAGGATATGTTTTTTTATGCGGGAGAAGGTGCGCTGCAACGGGCAAAACTTGCAGAGAACATATTAAGAGAGCGCTTCAAAATCGTAGAGTTAAAAGCTGAGGAGCTGCGGATAGACTATCTAGGGCTTAATGCTATACATGGTGATATGACTCCTGAGGTAGACCATGAGCCCTATGAAGTCGCTGTCCGGGTCGCAGCCAGAACCACAACTCGTGAGGAAGCCATGAAAATAGGTAGAGAGGTTGATGGTATGGCTGTGTCAGGAGTAGGTATGACGGGTAAGCGAGTTCCCCACCAAGACAGAACAAGAGAAATCATTGGGGTTTGGTCATCACTTATTGATCGAAGTAAGATCAGTCCATCCATCAAGATGTTTGAAAGCTAAGGAATAAAAATGCTAATTAAGTTGGTTCAACTCGCACACTGTAGATCCGGAGATAAAGGTAACACTTCAAATATTTCGGTAATTGCCTACCATCCAGAGTTTTATGCTCCAATAAAAGAGCAATTATCAGCGGAGAAATTTAAGAACTTTTACTCCGGAGTTGTTAAGGGAAATGTCACTAGGTACAGCTTAGACGACCTTAAAATGCTTAATTTTGTTTGTGAAGGCGCTCTTGGAGGAGGAGTCTCTCGCTCACTATGTCTGGATAATTACGGCAAATCATTAAGCTCAAGAATCCTCTCTTTCAAAATTGACATCGACGATAATCTGGAACAATTGCTTCACTAAACTTTATGGACGGTTGCTAATATTATGTCTTCTCTTAAATTTAATACGATTATTAAAAATGCGACCATTTACAACGGAACTGGTGAGGAATCATATTGCGCTGATGTAGGTATCTGTGGGGATCAAATTGCAGCCATTGGAAATCTAAATGCCGATGGTGCAAACGTTGTTGAGGCGCAAGGACTATCGTTAATGCCGGGCATCATTGATGTTCATACCCACTATGACGCACAAATCACATGGGACCCTACGCTATCACCCTCCCCTTCTATGGGAGTGACAACAGCCGTGATGGGAAATTGCGGTTTTGGTATCGTCCCGTGTCCACCAGAGCACCAGGACATCATGCTTAAAAATTTGTCAGTCGTTGAAGGCATGAATCTAAAAACGCTTCTTGAGGGTACTCAGTGGAAATTTGAATCATTCCCAGAATATTTAAATTATATTAAGGAGCAGAGACCCCACGCAAATGTCGCGGTACTGATTGGTCACTCCGCCGTTAGAACAGCCGTGATGGGAGAGGACAGCTCTGTGAGAATCACGCCAACGGTGAATGAGTTGGATGCTATGCGCGCAATCGTTGATGATGCCTTAGCACACGGCGCTATTGGCTTTGCATCTTCTTTTTCTCCAAATCATTCAGGTTATGGGGGCCGGCCTATGCCCTCTACAATTGCAGAGGATGAGGAGCTCTACGCGCTACTCGAGCCGATCAAAAAGCGAAATGGCGTTTTTGTCACAGCTGGTGGTCAAAGGGCTACGCCTGAGTACCTAGAAAATATAAGTAAAACGTACGATTGCCCGACTTTCCTTGTCTCAGTGCTTGCCATGCATAACGACTCTGACCCTACAGCCTCGACTGACTACTATCGAAGATGCGAAGCCGCCCTTAATCGTG
>QXZO01000103.1:7998-11272 GCA_009886305.1 Betaproteobacteria bacterium | reverse complement strand
GCAGAGGATGTACTTGAATACGCAGATAAGAATTTAAAGGGCGAATATCCGCCTTTCGTTTTCGGCTTAGTTAGCCAAATGATAAGGGACGCCTTTGCACGTCCAACGGTAAATAAGGAAGTGTTATCTGCGGAGACAAACGAATTTGCAAACAAACAACGTTGGAGCTGCAATCAAAAATACGCGGGTGCCACCAATACCTATGGAGGGGACTAGTGATGCTCATTAGATGTAATTCGTCCACGAAATGCTTGTAGATCTAATTATTTGTAGCACCTATACAGTGAGCAATGGCGCCTAGTATCAGCCCACTATGTCGCTACGCTGAAACAATAGCAGTGGCATTGTTACGGCAAGAGTGGCCGCGCCGAGGGTGATTACTCTGGCGTATCAATTGATTTATTTTCCGCATCAGTTGTTTGGCTGACAGCCACATAAAATATGTAACAAGGTTAAGGGATAGTCTCGACTCATAAAGTCTTTTCACGGCGCTCGATGAACGCCATCCGCAAATGACTTGTTATACAGAGGGCTGGGGCTTAATCAGTACATTTTCTATCCTCAGGAAAAATTGGTTTTAATCAAGGGGTATTAGCATAATGAACGATGTCGAGAGACTCGAGGTAAAATTCAAAGAGGCTTTGACTTCCTGCGACAAAGGTAAGCTTCAAGAAACCTATGCGACTGCCTTGGGACTTATCACACGGAATGATAAGCCACCGATCATTGCCACCAGCAAAAAGGCCTATGAGCAACTAATCTATGCGTACGTCTGTCATGTCGCATCTCACGATGCGCCTCTACCTTATCTGCTTTGGTGGAGAGCTTATTACGGCAATCAAACAACGCCCAAAAAGCCTCAACACTCGGTTACACGAAGTCGGTCACATCTGCGAGAAATGCGAAAACATTCCCAGATGACGGCGCGACTGTGCAATAAACACAGAGTCGTCACGTAATAATATGAACGAACAGATTTTTTAGTTATTGACCCTATCCGGCCTACCAGGCTCAAGTGTGTTGGAAAGTCTTCCAAATCACCTCAGAACGATATTAGTCAGAAGAGCTGGGAGGACAAACTTCATAAGTAGGGGAAAGAAAAACTACTCTCGACCACACCTGCCTAGCATTAACAGCAGTGTGGCGCCTCTCGCTACCACTACCTGAGAGACGACCCTGTCCCTAGTTTCAGATACAGAATAAACGTCGGAGTCTTAACTTGAAGGTTTAGTGATCTAAATCAGGAAAAACACAAAACAGCTAAGCGGAAATGAGGCGAACTTGTGGCAGCTGTTCCGTTTTTAGTAGATTTGGCCTTTGCGGAACGCTCTGAAATAACTAGCTTCTTTGGGAATAAAAACCACTCGCGATAGGTTTTCTTTTCTACAGAGGTTCCTCTAAATGAGCATGTGTGTAATTACGTCGCATTGAGTAAACTCTAATCCGACGACACTGAGGATATGTTTGTATGGCTGAGACCGAACTCATAGATAAGTCGATACGTAGTGTTGAAGTAAGGCAAGGCGAGCTGTTGATCTCTGCTCATAAAGCTACCAGGTTAAGTATATCGTCGTTCGAAACAGACACCCTCGCTGAAATAGCGCATGAAATACTCCGTGGTGCTGGCAGCTTTAAAAACTTAGTTGAGTCACGGCCACCTACCTTCGTGTGTTCAAGTAAAGGACCTTATTGCGACACAGCAGACTTTGAGAAATATGGATGGTCGTCGCACTCCGGGGACAACTCTGAGTTTCCAGGGTTGAGTTTAAATGAAGCTGATATAGGACTGTATCTATTCCAAGATCATTACGGACCAGCGCTTGTTAGATTCGATATTGATGGATTAAATGCTGAAACTCTTGCACAGCTGGAAACGGGTAGCAGCACTATCAACTTCTCCCAGTTCAGCGGATCTGAAGATCTATTCCCCTCAGCAAATATACTTACAAATATATTTTCTGAGGGCGAGCGATACAGCATTTCTGACATCGAATTTTTTGATGAGGAAAAAACACTTCATTTATTTGTAAAGTCTAAGGCTCTCGGAACACATATCCTGTGCTCGTCAAGTTCTTACGATTTCGATTGGAGCAAATGTAGTTTTTTAGGTTGCTTTGGCTTGATAGACGTTTTGTTAGTTAAGCTCGGCGATGTTGATCTAGCCAGGAGCCTAATAGATCTTGCAGCAGAGCACGCTAAACTCACTAGAGACTTTGTCGACCTGGCATGGGCGGCAGACCAACTGGCTTGCTCAGAGGTCGTCATTGAGGCATTAGCACGCAGAGCAACAAGAGCTCTTCGCGAAGATTTTCGAAACAGCTCAGTCAATATTCCCTTCATCCCTCAGCTGGCAGAACTGTATCTCTCAAAACTCCCGGCCCTTAGTGAGATAGCCAAAGAGCTGTTAGATCAGTTATTGAGGGAAGCGCCGGATGCAAGAAGTTTACGCGAGGGAGCTGACGTCGCTCAAAGACTCCTGGGAGACTCTGAGCTTGAGCGCAGGTTCAACGAGCTGGCACTAGAACTGTCATATGATGCGTTTGAATCGGAGACACCAGCCCAAAACGGCTAGTCACCTTGTTCGTTTCTTTATCGTGACTAGTAAGTAAGAGATAAGTAGCCGTGCGATTGATCCGAGCTTGAAAATATTTTTTCAGTCATTCACCGCACTCAATTTTTTCACATGAACCACGACCCTACGATTCGCACCTTGATTGGCTGGTATGGCATTTCCGATCTCGTCTGTATTCGGAAGTTTCGGTCTGGTATCAGCGTAAGCAATAGCAGAGAGTTGATCCTTCTTCACACCTACTTTTTCAAATAATCTTGCAACATTTACGGCTCTAAGCGAGGACAACTCCCAGTTTGAAGGGAACTGTCTTGTTCTGATCGGTACGTTGTCTGTGTGGCCTTCCACTTCGACGATGTAGTCGTTTTCACCAAGGCCTTGAATTATCCCGCTAAGGTCAACCAATGAAGATTGCATTGAACCTTTAACATCAGCTGAGCCGGAATTAAATAACGAGCTACTAGCTAGTTCTATCTTTAGACCATAAGGACTGAGCGAGGCGGACATTTCTCCTTCGAGGTTCTTTTCTAAAACGAGCTCATCAAATTTAGCTTTTGCGTCTTCCAAGGGCGATACAGCATTGTCCGCAGTTGCGCTGGTAGGGTTCACAGAAGCGTCCGGACCGGGACTATCAAACCCTTGGTTTATGCTTTGCGCAACCAAGTCATACTTTTCTTCATTAATTTTTGATGCTGAAAACATCAG
>QXZO01000103.1:0-7898 GCA_009886305.1 Betaproteobacteria bacterium | reverse complement strand
TTTGCGCAACCAAGTCATACTTTTCTTCATTAATTTTTGATGCTGAAAACATCAGAACAAAAAACACCATTAACAAAGTGACCATATCTCCATAGGTCACCAGCCAACTGGTATCTTCGCTGGGGTCTGAGTCGTATATTGGTGGTGCTTCCTCTACCTCACTCATTGCTACGGTCCCCTTTACGATCCCTGTGCAATATCAAAATGAATCGCAGGGTCTAAATAGCTGTTTAAGTGGTCTTGTATTTCAACCGAATTTGCACGGGTGAGGAGAAGTAAAAAGCCATCTGCAATGAGTTGATTTTTGAATTTCTGAATTTGTTCCTTTTGCTCTGCGCGCCTCGAGGCAGGCTTAAAAACGAGCTGTGCGAACATTGTTCCATACAGCGTCGTAAGCAAGGCAACAGATAGTGACTGACCTAAACCACTGGGATCACTGGGGTCCAAAGTTGCCAACATAGCTACCAGTCCAACAAGGGTTCCGATCATTCCAAAGCCCGGTGAAATATTAGCCATCGTATTTAATATGGTGGCCTGAACCATATTACGTTCATATGATTTAGCGATAAAAGTATTAAGTTTTTGGCGCAGGTTGTCCTTATCGTAACCCGCCAAAAAAAGCTGGATACAGTGCGCGAGAAAGGGGTCGTCATCTGTGTCGACCTTTTTGAACTCCGATTCAAGAGCCAAAAGCCCGTCTCTCGCTCCAATTTTACCCCAACCAATGACTAGTTCTACGGTGCCAAATAGAGACTTCGCGTTCACGGATGTTGGCACAAATACTTGGGCTTGGGTCCTTAGTGCTTTGACTACATATCGCCATTCGTATGAAATCATTGTGGCTGCAACGGTCCCTCCCAACACAACCGCCGCTGCGGCTGCATTAGCGAACATCACTACGCCTGCAAAACCTCCAGTAACTTCCCAAACCGCAAATACGAAAGCGCCGAGTCCGAGCACAAAACCCATGATGGTACTGAACGAGATTTTCATGATTTCTCTACATCCTTTTACTTCATTACTTCAAATCGGTTGTTCTCTGTGCAGCTAACGTCTTCGACTTTAATTCGTCTTAACAACAACTTGGTTACTATTTTTTATTAAGGTCAGCCATTAAAGCATCCTTATTTATGCGCTTTTGCGGTCCCAGAACTTTGCTGCCAGCCGGACTGTGCCACTCGTGCCTATCCATGAGGGCAAGGGACTCTTTAAACATCAACTCAATTGGTATATTGAGCTCCTCTGCTAGTAACTTAGTTTGTAAAATAAAATCGGGCCTACCTAGGTTGGATAGATCTGCGTCAATCAGCCAGGGCGACAACCTTGTGTTCAGCTCATGAGACATTCCCGCAGTTTGTAATTTTGTATCGAGAATCATTTGCCTTGTAAGCTCAATATCCTGGGAAGAAAATCGCACATCGGCTCTCATAGCGTCTTCGGCCAGGTCCGCGCCTATTTCTTCATGATCCAATCTTTGCTCAATAAAACCTGAGTCGTGGTAAGCGGCAGCGATACCCAGTAATAATAGATCATGGTTCTCGATACCGTCGTCTGCAGCAAGCGCAACACTCATGCCAGTCACCTCGTCCGAGTGATCGTAAGAGTGATATGTGAGCGCGGAGTCCAGCTGAGACTTTAGAGTGGTCGAAATTGCATCGACAATCGGATCGCGCTTAATCCAAAGAATTTGCGGTAGATACTTTTCTAGTATTGGAAGCGTCACGCCCCCCCCTAAATTGACCAATTTTTTTTGCTCTTCCACAGGTTAATAATAGATCGGGATAGAGACTGCAAATTTATTTGAAAAATTCGAACAAATGTCACATGGTTATCCGACCAGTGAGAAGAAGCCGATGGCATCGCATTTTTCACATCGCTTTCGGAGCTGGTGCCTAAAGGTAAGGCGTAATTATTTGGTTTAAAAAACTGCGACTGGCCAAGCAAGCTTGGGAAGTGCTGGTCGCTAAAACAAATTTAGAAAGAGAGCTGATGTATGAAAATTTCCAAGTTCCTTATAGTTAAGGCGTTTTTTGTTACATGTCTGATGGTTTCTTCAAATGTCGCAACTTCCCAACAGGCGGGCAGCTACTTCACTGGGACCGCCCCATCGGGAGAAGAAGTGAAGATAAGGATCAGCGCAACGGCAAAATTAAAGTACCCGCGTCGCGCTCAACGGATGAACGCTGAGGGTTTTGTCCAACTCAAATTTGATGTCAATGAAGAAGGACAAATGATTGATCTTCGGGTAGCCGAGTCTGAGCCGAGACTTGTCTTTGATAAAGCTGCAGTCCTTTATTTTGAGCGAATGCGCTTAGACCCACCTAAGCTTAATGGGCAGCCTGTTTACGTGTCCAATGTAAGTTCGCGCTTAAAATTTAAACTTCAGTGATCGGTCCAAGGTGGCAAACAACGCGCAATGTAAGATTAAGATGAACGGGGACACGCCTAATGAAGATTAAAACAAGGATTATCGGGATTATAATAGTTGGTGTTGGTTTTCTGTTCCTAACCAGTTTTTTTGCTTCCCAAGAAATCAATAAAGCAAATAGAAAGTACAGCGCCCAAGAAAGCATTACCGCCCATAGCTCTGCCTGGATAAGTAATATGGATATTGAGTTTGCGGATAAGCTATTGGTTTTCGATCCCTTAGACGGCACCTATGAAAATATAGATCTTTGGGACCCTTCCGTGAACTCATTCGGCTCAGGTAGCGACAGCAATCCACTGTTCCAGGCGCTTAAATCCAAAGATGGGAAAGCTGTCAGTGATCTGATGGCATCTGTTTTTTCTGACGTTATTGATTCAGAGCAGCTCACGTTTGCAATAGCTTATGACAATCGGGGGCTACAGCTGTACTGCGAATCATCTCTTTACGTTGTTGGAGTGGATCCATGTGCTGAATCAGCGTCACCGGACTACTTCCTCAATTTTGGCGGATTTGCGAAGTCACTAGACAAATACTCTTCAAGGAAAGTGGTTCAGATAAAAGACCTAAACGAAGAAAAACCCTTGTCAGTCAATGACACTCTTTCTTTCGCCCTTAAAGACGAGGCAGAAGCGACTATCGGGGTGATCGTTCTGGGGAGGAATATTATCGATAGCCTTGAGATGTTTGCTGAAAACTTTGAGGTGCAAGCAGCGATCGCCGTCGGTGACACGCCACTTACGTTCGAAGACTACTATGATGAGGAGCCCAACACTGAGTTGAGCGAGTTGATCGCAGACAGCTTTTCTCACTCTCGTTTGAACAGTGTTTTCCAATACAGCTACATTAACGATTCATTAGGCTCTCGCATCTCCTCAATACCTCTCAGCAAAAATATACGTGCAAGTGAGCTGAGGATCCTCCTCTTTGATGATCAGAGCGAGCTGCTTGCAGTGCTTAAGGACTCGGAGCGGCAATCACAGCTGCTCTTCGCCGGAATGGCTGCGCTCATTTTACTGCTAACATTTTTTGTGACCTCCAGTTCTTTTAACCGAATTTTAGAAGCTATTTCTGCGCTCGAAAAAATGGGCGCGGGGGATCTGAGTGAACAAAACCTCAAGCGAGGATGGTTGTCATCACGTTACGACGAGGTTGGTAGGCTTCAAAAAGCCATTAACGAATACAGACTGCATAGAGTTGAATCCGAGGTGCAAAGAAGAGATCGAGCTAAGCGGCGGGATGAAAGAGATGGAATTATGTTTGAAAAAATGTCGTCCCTTTCTGAGCAGCTAGAGGGCAGCGCTCGATCAATGCTTCTATCCGAGATAGACGATATGAGAACCGCACTTTCCACTGGCACCGATGAGGAGAAGGAGAATGCCTCAATTGAAATCATGTCCAAAGCGTTCTCTAAAATGTCAGACGAGGTAACTACATTAATTGACGCTAGAACTCACGAGTTAGTGATCGCTAAGGACGAGATTAATAGCTCGATTCGTTACGCCGCTAAGCTACAGAATGCTCTCTTACCCAAAACATACCCCGGTGACATCGATATAAATGTTGAATGGCGACCGCGTGATTTAGTTGGCGGGGATATTTATTTTATCAAAGATTTACCTGACAAGGTCTACATTGCAGTCGTTGACTGCACAGGCCATGGAGTGCCGGGCGCCTTCTTATCCATTATTGCGCGAAGCCACCTCGATAAGGCGATAACCCCCGATCAGTACCAGAGCGCGGGTCAATACCTGTCACAGGTAAATATGCTACTGAAAGATACGTTAAGCCGGACAGACCAGAAAAATACCAATGAAGAGGGTTTTGATGGGGGTGTTTGTATCTATTATCGAGACGAGAGAAGGCTAGAGTTTGCAGGTGCTAAGGCATCCATATTCCAAGTCCAAACCGGTGGAGCCTCGGAAACAAGTGGCGATCGTAAGTCAGTTGGGTCCACTCGAATGAGAGAGGGCTTCGAATACACCACCCATGAAATCTCTGATCCAGCTGGTGCATTTGTAATGCTCACTGACGGCATCACGGACGTCATGAGTCCAGAAGAGAAGCCAATCGCATTTGGTCGACGGAGAGTGCTTAAACTTCTTCAGCAGGCAACAGATAGGACGCCTAAGTATATTGTCGAAAAAATAATGAATAGTGTCGATTTATACCGAGGTAGTGCTCCTTTTAGGGACGACCTCACACTCCTATCATTTTCACTTAACGAAACAACAGTAATAGAGCCAGACGCTCGAGCAAGTGGAGACAAATTATGATTTTTGAGCAGACGCAGCGAACCCCCTATGTTGAGTTAACGGAGCAGTCGTGTTCGATAAGGGGCGAATGCTATCCAGAGAATATTTCCGAATGGTCTGCCCCTGTGCTGGAGGCCTTAGAAGAAAACATGGGGATAAGTAGCGGATCATTTAAAGTTGTAATTGAACTCTATTACTTCAACAGCTCATCAGCAAAATTCTTGTTTGATTTTTTCGAATATTTAGAAGCGAACGCGGAGTCGGGCAGAGAGATTCTGATTGAGTGGTGCTATCGAACAGAGGACGACACGATGTTGGAAGCAGGCGAGGATTTCCAGGAGGATGTTGAGAATTGTACCTATGAGTTGGTTGCGATAGAGACCGAGGCAGCGGGATAAGTACTTTCAAAGATTAGTTCAGGAGATCTTTTTATGAGCATTGAACGAGATACTGTAGGGCTCCATACTTTCATGCAAGAACGGAAGACCGTGTTTTGTTATTCCGGTCCGATGACAGAAGATTTACTTACGACTATTGCCAACCCTGTTCGACATCAATTATCTGACAAAGAGACGGAGGAGGTAGTAGCAAATAGGGTTTTTGGCGTTTTTATCGAGCAGGCACAAAATATCATTCGATACTCTCATCAAAAGACTAAATCGACTGGAGACAGCGTTGGCACTATTGCGATCTCAATTGCAGATGACGGCTTTCTAATAGAGGCGGTAAATGTTGTATCAGAATCGAAACGGGATGTGCTTGAGGCGACTTTAGTCGACTTGAGCGTAAAAGATGCAAAGGAGCTTCGAAAACTTTATCGGCAACGCCTAAAGGATGGCCCTCCCGATGACTCGGTTGGTGCGGGCCTAGGTTTTATTGAGATGGCACGTAGAGTCAAAAAGTTTGAATTTGACTTCCAAGCGCACGAATTTGGTGCCCTGTTTGTATATCGCGGCTGGGTTAGTTAGCGCTGGCACAAGACTCTTGAGCAGACGTCCCAAAAATCAGGTACCAGTAATTTTGAACGACTGAATGTCTTCGATCGCTTTCTGTAAGCTTAGCGTGGCTTCGTCAAGCTCAGTTTCAGACAGATTGTCCAAAACAAACGATACACTGCGCTCACCAAGCTCCATCGATATGGCACTTGAATCACGGGAGCTCTTTACTTTTCGCGCTAAAAATTCCCCTATACCCTTTAGGTGTATGGGCGGTAGTGCTTCGGCAATAATCGAATCCTTAACTAAGTTGTAGGTGTCTTCCGATATGTATATCGATCCATTATCGGCAGCCGTTTCAAGCCGGGATGCTCGATTTACTGCAGCCCCTATCGCCGTATAATCTAGTCGAGATTCACACCCGAAGTTGCCAACCGTCGCGAATCCGGTATCAATACCGATCCGCATCTGGAGCTGGTCTCTTAATCCGTATTTGGCCCACTCGTCTGACAGATTATCGAGTGCTCGTAGCATTTCTAGGGCCATATTTACGCATTGGACCGCATCTTCTCGCACGCCGTTAGTTTCTGGATCCCCAAAAAACAACATAATGCCATCGCCAATATATTTATCAATTGTTGCTCCGTGCTCTAATGCGATATTTGTCATTGTTTCAAGGTAGAGATTCAACAAGTCTGTAACGTCCTCGGACTCCATGCTTTCTACATAGTTAGTGAAGCCGCATAGATCAGAGAAAAAAACCGTTAGTTTCTTTCGACGGCTTACACGTGTCCCATGTCTGGATCCAGAGAAAATGGAGTTATAGAGTTGGGGAGATAAGAATTTCGAGAGTTGTGACGACATACCCTCTAGCTGCTCATTGGTTTCCTGAGCTTCCAGCTTTAATTGATTTAACCTTTGCTCATTCTTATCGCTGAGTTTAATTATTTTTTTTGTGGTTCTAAGCAACTTCCCGTATTGGTCAGCCAGTGCGCTGAAGTCAGCATGAGACGATTGCCCCTCCTCTTGCAGCCTTTTAACTTCAGACAACACCTTCGTTTCCTGACTAAAAATATCTGTTTCCATAATGGCTGAACCTATGAGCTTATTAATGAATAAGAATAGAACGTGAGCTAACAAATACAACTAAATCATAGCTAATATCCGAACTTCATTGTCTTAGTGATTGCATTTTAGTCCCCGCAAAAGTGGTTAGTACGAGTCGATAGCGCTCTAACTTTATTTACACAACGGACAAAATGACTTGGGGTATCAAAATGACGTCCAGTTTAGGTAAGGCGCTCATCGTGGTGTATTGCTTTTGGATCAATGTGTTGTCTACGAGAATAGTAGTAGCGCCCCTATTTTGCGCAAAGGATTAAAAGAGTTACACTTAAAGACTGTTTTTTGCTGAGGTTGGGTATGGTGGGCTCGGTAAATAGCGCTGCAATTTCAGGGCTTCAGGCGGCGACGTTAAAACTACAGACCAATGCTAATAACATCGCTAACGCGTCGACGGTTGGCTTTCAGAAGCAGCAAGTGACGACAGTCGCTGGTATATATGGTGTTGAAGTTAAAGTTGAGAGAGTCAACGGAACGGCGTCACCGGCGCTTCAAGCTGATAACACGGAGGGGGCCCTGCGTCCTTCAGAAGTTGACCTTCTAGAGGAATCGATTGAGATGGGTGTCAATAAACGCCTTTACGACGCAAACCTGATGACCCTGCGAGTCGCGGACAACATGCTAGGCGCACTGCTCGATCTTAAAGCTTAATCCCCAAAGTCCAGCCCCTCCTCAAACCGTACAAGTACTGGTTAGATCACTTCTTATTATTTAGCCGTCTTTTTCGGTTCCTGTATCCGTTGCTGGCAACGATAAAAGAAACAACTCCCCCAACGAGGAGAACACTAGCGTCCGTAGGAATAATGGCGTTGAGTGCGATAAACCAAAAGCCAAGTGTCGCGAAGATCTCAAACTGGTATTTTCGAATAAAGTTCATGAGTTTCGGTCTGGTGTCCTGTTGGCTCTTCTTGCAGCGCGGAGCGGGGATACACGGACGCTGATGGAAAGCGCCGCCGGCTCAGTAGCTGCTGCTCACTTACAATTAGACGTTACATCAAATGCAAAGCATAGCGCGCGACGTTTGCAAACAAAACCGCGTTAGTAAATGCCCAACCAAGCCAAAATCGCGGTTCCGCCCATTAGGTACAGCCCCGGCAGCTTGAGTAGTTGCCGATGACTCCCCAGCCCCCACGCGAGGAACATTACCGCGCCTGCTGCATT
>QXZO01000102.1 GCA_009886305.1 Betaproteobacteria bacterium | reverse complement strand
CGCGCTCTGTGATGTGTATTAAGGTGCTTGGCGGCTCCAAAAGACGATATGCGGGTGTTGGTGATGTAATTAAGGTCGCTGTGAAAGATGCAGCACCGCGCGGTAGGGTTAAGAAAGGCGAGGTTTATAATGCGGTGGTAGTGCGGACAGCCGCTGGTGTGCGTAGACAAGATGGTTCAAAAATTAAATTCGATTCGAACGCTGCTGTTTTACTCAACGCAAAATTAGAACCCATTGGTACACGAATATTCGGACCAGTAACCCGAGAATTAAGGACAGAGAAATTTATGAAAATAGTTTCTTTGGCACCTGAGGTTCTTTAGATTAAGGACGCGCGATGGAAAAAATTAAAAAAGGTGATCAGGTCGTCGTGACTTCAGGGCGGGACAAAGGCAAGCAGGGCGTTGTACTTCAAGTGATGCCTGACGCTAAGATTTTGGTTGAAGGTATTAACCTAGTAAAAAAGCACCAAAAAGGTAATCCGATGACCGGTGAAGCCGGTGGTATTAATACTAAAGAGATGCCAATTCAACGGTCCAACCTGGCTGTTTATAATCCGGCTACCGAGAAGGGTGGCCGAGTAGGGGTGAAGACGTTAGAAGATGGTTCTCGTGTGCGAATTTTTCGCTCTAATGGCGAGATGATAGATTCTTGAAAGGTTATGAATGAGTAATGACGCGAATCAAAGCAGTCAGCAACAAGCGACCGGAGCTCGGTTGGCTGAGGTGTATAGGTCAGAGGTGGTTCCTGGGCTTGTAAAGGAGTTTAGCTACAAGTCCGTTATGGAGGTCCCTCGTATTACGAAGATCGTGTTGAACATGGGGGTTGGCGAAGCGGTGGCTGACAAGAAAGTTCTAGACTATGCGGTCGGAGATATGACGCTTATAGCGGGGCAGAAGCCAATCATTACAAAAGCTAAGAAGTCAATAGCGGGCTTTAAGATACGTGATGGCTATCCTATCGGGTGCAAAGTCACACTTCGCGGGCCTAGAATGTATGAATTTTTAGATAGGCTAATTTCTGTTGCGATACCAAGAATTAGAGACTTTCGTGGTATTTCGGCAAAATCATTCGATGGTCGCGGTAACTTCAATATGGGTGTTCGTGAGCAGATCATTTTCCCAGAAGTTGAGTACGATAAAATTGACGTGTTACGTGGATTGAACGTGACTATTACGACAACAGCAAAGACCGATGAGGAAGCTCGTTCCTTGCTTTCGGCTTTTCGTTTTCCTTTCAGGAATTGAGGATCTAATGGCAAAAAAATCTATCATGCACAGAGACGTTAAACGTAGACTGACCGTTGCAAAGTTCGCGGAAAAACGGGCTGCGATTGATGCTGTATTGAAGAGCAGTCAGACCTCGGAGGAGGAGAAATACCTAGCGCGACAAGCATTGCAAAAGTTACCACGAAACGCCAGCCCAGTCCGATTACGAAATCGCTGCGCGCTGACCGGAAGGCCTCGTGGTGTTTACAGTAAATTTGGTCTTGCCCGAGGAAAACTTCGTGAAATCGCAATGCGAGGCGAAGTTCCTGGAATTATTAAAGCGAGTTGGTAGGAGAGTGCAACTATGAGTATGAGTGATCCAATCGCTGACATGTTGACGAGAATCAGAAACGCTCAAATGGCGGAGAAGACAAACGTTAAGATGCCATTTAGCAATGTGAAAAAAGCCATTGCGCAGGTGCTGATCGATGAGGGTTATATCGATGGTATGTCTGTGATCGGCGAGGACGAGAAAAAGCCGGAGTTAGAGCTTTCTCTTAAGTACTATTCTGGTAGGCCTGTTATCGAAAAAATTGAACGGGTCAGTCGGCCTGGTCTTCGTATTTACAAAGGCGCGCAGGATATACCGAGGGTCATGAATGGTCTTGGTGTTGCAATTGTGTCGACTCCTCAGGGTGTCATGACTGATCGTAAAGCGAGAAAAACTGGTATTGGTGGTGAGGTTCTCTGCATCGTTGCTTAGTGGCGAAGGTGTACATGATAAAAAATATAAGAATCGATTTGGAGTAATAGAAAAATGTCACGTGTTGGAAAGAATCCAATAAATGTTCCTTCGGGGACTCAAGTCGCTATCTCTGGCAACAAGGTAGAGGTTAAGGGTGCTCTTGGCGTTTTGAGTCGCGAGACTAGTGAGCTTGTTAAGGTTTCTCAAGAGGGAGATGTCGTATCTGTGGCTCCTGTGGGTGGCAGTCGAGAGGCGAGAGCACTTTACGGAACCACTAGGGCGGTTATTGCCAATATGGTCACGGGTGTATCTTCTGGGTTTGAGAAAAAGTTAACGCTAGTGGGAGTTGGGTATAGAGCGCAGGCGCAAGGGGATAAACTTAATTTGTCATTAGGGTTTTCACATCCTGTTGTTCATCAAATGCCGGTAGGAATCAAGGTAGAGACACCGCAGCAAACTGAAGTCCTCATTAAAGGGGTAGATAAACAACTGGTTGGTCAGGTTGCAGCAGATATCCGAGGGTATCGTCCTCCAGAGCCTTATAAAGGCAAGGGAGTGCGGTACGCGGATGAGCGAGTGGTCATGAAAGAAACCAAGAAAAAATAAGGTCAGATCATGTCAGAGTCAATTAAAAATGCGTCTAGAGCGCGTCGAGCTAGAAAAATTAGATACCAAATTAGTGGTTCTGGTGTTGGTCATCGATTGCAGGTTCACAGAACAAATTTGCACATATATGCGCAAATCTTGGATCGGGATGCAAAAGTGGTTGCTTCTGCTTCGTCTGCCGAGTTGGAAGTGCGTAAGGCATTGCCCAACGGAGGAAACGTGAAAGCTGCATCTGAGGTTGGAGCACGCATCGCTCAAAAAGCAAAAGAAAAGGGTTTGGAACAGGTGGCATTTGATCGATCTGGATTTAAATACCATGGACGAATCAAAGCGTTAGCGGAGGCTGCTCGAGAAGCAGGTCTACAGTTTTAAAGGAAAAAAATGGCACGAGCTCAAAATCATTCAGAGGAAAGTAAAGACGGCATCCGGGAGAAGATGGTTGCGGTCAACCGCGTTACTAAAGTTGTTAAGGGTGGAAGAATACTCGGTTTTGCCGCTTTAGCAGTGGTGGGCGACGGTGATGGTGGTATTGGAATGGGCAAGGGTAAGGCCCGTGAGGTACCTGTTGCTATCCAAAAGGCGATGGAGGAGGCGCGTAAAAAGCTTTTTAAAGTGTCTTTAAAAAGTGGGACACTACACCACGCAGTTATTGGTACACACGGTGCAGCGAAGGTGATTATGCAGCCAGCTTCAGAGGGAACTGGAATCATTGCAGGTGGGCCGATGCGGGCTGTGTTCGAAGTTATGGGTGTGACCAACATCTTAGCTAAGTGTATTGGGTCAACAAACCCATATAACGTAGTTCGAGCAACATTAAATGGATTGGCGGAAATGAATTCGCCATCTGAAATAGCATTAAAGCGTGGTAAAACCGTTGAAGAGATTTTGGAGTAGGTCATGAGTACAGCAACGAATCAGACATCTAAGACGGTTACGGTAACGCTCGTAAAAAGTGTTATTGGCACTAAAAAATCCCATCGGGCGACTGTTTTGGGATTGGGTCTTCGGCGAATAAGGCACTCCGTCACTCTTGAGGACACACCGGCTGTCCGAGGGATGATTTCAAAAGTTGACTACCTTGTGAAAGTTGAGGGTTAAGTAAATGAGACTGAATGACATTAGCCCAGCTGATGGGTCGAAGAAAAATAAGATGCGAGTTGGTCGCGGGGTAGGTAGCGGAAAAGGTAAGACGGCCGGTCGAGGCCACAAGGGACAACATTCACGTTCAGGTGGATACCACAAAGTCGGCTTTGAGGGTGGGCAGATGCCCATGGCTAGGCGACTTCCTAAGCGTGGCTTCCGGTCGATGACTGAGGGTGATACTCGAGAAGTAAGGTTGGATGAATTGAATAAGGTTGATGCTGAGGTGATTGATCTCGACGCACTCAAGTCTGCGCAGATAGTGCCGCATTTTGTGAGCGCGGCTAAGGTGTTTCTTTCTGGAGTGTTAACTGAAGGTACAAAGCCGCAGTTGAAGGGAATTCGTGTCTCAAAAGGGGCGCGTCTTGCTATTGAGGCCGCCGGTGGAAAGATAGAGGATTAGGGAATTGGCAGTCGGATCAAATAAAGGCCCTGGAATGAGTAAGTATGGTGATTTGAAAGCTCGCTTACTTTTCTTGTTGCTCGCTCTAGTTGTTTACCGACTTGGCGCACATGTGCCTGTGCCGGGTATCGATCCAGTTCAGTTGGAAGAGCTTTTCAAGGCACAGCAAGGTGGTATTTTGGGAATGTTTAATATGTTCTCCGGTGGCGCCTTACAGAGATTTACTATTTTTGCGCTCGGCATCATGCCTTATATTTCAGCTTCAATTATTATGCAGTTGATGACGGTGGTGGTTCCACACTTCGAGCAGTTGAAAAAAGAAGGTGAGTCCGGTCGTAAAAAAATAACAAAATATACGCGTTATGGGACCGTGGCACTCGCAACGTTTCAAGCCATAGGTATTTCAGTGGCGTTAGAGTCTCAAGCAAATTTAGTGCTTGATCCAGGATTGGCGTTTAGATTCACCACAGTTGTTACATTAGTAACCGGAACTATGTTTTTGATGTGGCTGGGCGAGCAGATTACGGAACGTGGTATCGGTAATGGTATTTCTCTTATCATTTTTGCTGGGATCGCGGCGGGTTTGCCTAGTGCGGTTGGAGGCACTCTTGAGTTAGTGCGAACAGGCTCGTTCTCAATACCATTAGTGTTGCTAATATTTATAGGTGTCATAGTTATTACCGGTGTCGTTGTTTTCGTGGAACGTGGTCAACGTAAAATACTGGTTAACTATGCGAAAAGGCAGGTTGGTAACAAGGTATATGGTGGGCAAAGTTCACATTTGCCGCTCAAGCTAAATATGGCTGGGGTGATTCCTCCTATCTTTGCGTCGAGTATTATTCTCTTCCCCGCGACCCTTGCTGAATTCCTTGGTACAAATGAAAGTTTGTATTGGTTACGAGACATCGGCGGCCTATTGCACCCTGGACAGGTACTTTATATGGTCGTCTATGCAATGGCGATTATATTTTTCTGCTTTTTTTATACAGCTTTGGTATTTAATCCTCGTGAGACCGCTGATAATCTGAAAAAAAGTGGAGCGTTTGTACCCGGAATTCGTCCTGGTGATCAAACGACCAAATACATCGAACGAATTGTTACTCGCCTGACGTTAGTTGGGGCAATCTACATCACTATCGTTTGTTTGATACCTGAGTTGATGATCGTGAACTGGAATGTGCCGTTTTACTTTGGTGGAACTAGTTTGTTAATTATTGTTGTGGTTACGATGGACTTTATGCAGCAGGTACAAGCGTACGCAATGTCAAATCAATACGAGAGTCTTCTTAAAAAGACAAACTTCAAGGGCGGGACAGTCCCCTCGCGTTAAGGAGAAAGATTATGAAAGTTAAAGCATCTGTAAAAAAGCTGTGCCGGAATTGTAAGATCATCCGGCGTAATAATGTTGTTCGGGTGATATGTAAAGAACCCAGACATAAACAGCGTCAAGGTTAAGAATATCCATTGATGAATTTAAAAAGAGATAAATTATGGCTCGTATAGCTGGCGTAAACATACCGGATCAAAAACACACATGGGTGGCTTTGACCTCTATATATGGTTTAGGGAGAACCCGAGCCTTTGAGGTCTGCTCTAAAGCTGGGATTGAACCCTCGGTTAAAGTGAAGGACTTGTCCGGGGACGAGATGGAAAAGCTGAGAGAGCAAATTGGTACATTTATTGTTGAGGGAGACCTTAGACGAGAAGTGTCGATGAATATTAAGCGTTTGATGGACCTCGGAGCTTACCGTGGCACACGCCATCGAAAAGGTTTACCTGTTCGGGGGCAGAATACAAAGAATAATGCCCGTACACGGAAAGGCGCTAAACGAGCTATTAGGAGATAGACGAATTTGGTAGTCCAATGGACAAGACCAATTACTTAAACTGGATGGATACTTAGTATGGCAAAAAATACACCAAGAGCACGCAAGAAAGTAAAGAAAAATGTTGCGGAAGGAATAGCACATATACACGCGTCTTTTAATAATACGATCATAATGATCACCGACCGTCAGGGTAACGCTTTGGCATGGTCTACTTCTGGTGCTAATGGTTTTAAGGGTTCCAGAAAAAGCACTCCTTTTGCTGCTCAGGTTGCGGCTGAAGCGGCCGGTAAGATGGCCCAAGAGTGTGGTGTGAAGAAT
This sequence comes from Betaproteobacteria bacterium, assembly GCA_009886305.1. Classification (GTDB taxonomy): domain Bacteria; phylum Pseudomonadota; class Gammaproteobacteria; order Burkholderiales; family Eutrophovitaceae; genus Eutrophovita. Next base: position 3,255 of record QXZO01000102.1, on the reverse strand, counting down.
ATTGAGGTGCGCATCAAAGGTCCTGGTCCAGGAAGAGAGTCTTCGGTTCGTGCCTTGAACTCTGTGGGGTTCAAGATTACCAGCATTTCAGACGTCACCCCGGTGCCACATAATGGATGTCGTCCACCAAAACGACGCAGAATCTAAGGAGCTATGAATTATGGCTAGAAATACAGACCCGAAATGCCGTCAATGCCGTAGAGAAGGCGAGAAGTTGTTCTTGAAAGGGGATAAGTGTTATACCGATAAGTGCGCCATCGAGCGTAGAGCATATCCTCCGGGACAGCACGGACAAAAGGGTAGCCGTATGTCTGAATTTGGACGCCAGCTACGCGAAAAACAAAAGATACGCCGAATATACGGGGTGCTCGAGAGACAGTTCCGGAAGACTTATAAGGAAGCTGCGCGTAGAAAAGGTGTCACGGGTGAGACACTCCTTCAAGACCTAGAGAGTAGGCTCGATTCGGTGGCGCTGAGAATGGGATTTGGCTCGTCGCGAACTGAGGCTCGTCAGGTGGTGCGGCACAACGGAGTAATGGTTAATGGAAGGCGAGTTAATATCCCGTCTTACATGGTTAAGCCAGGCGACATTATTGAAATTGCAGAGAGGGCAAAAAGCCATCTAAGGGTTAAGGCTGCTCTGGAGGCTGCTGAGGGCCGGGGTTTCCCTGACTGGGTAGAGGTTGATGTTAAGGGACTCAAAGGAACCTTCAAATCTGTTCCTCAAAGGGCAGATTTATCTTCGACTATTAATGAGTCACTAGTAGTCGAGTTGTACTCGAAGTAATTTTGAACTAAGTGTGGGACGAATTTGTTCCACGAATTTATTTTTCGAAACTTTTGAAAAGGGTCGAATAGATGCTAAATAGCTTTCTAAAGCCAAAAATTATAGATGTAAGATTAACTGCACCGGGTCAAGCTAAAGTGATCATGGAGCCGTTTGAACGAGGGTTTGGTCATACATTGGGAAATGCGCTACGACGTATTCTTTTGTCTTCTCTGCCGGGGTTCGCTCCCACAGAGGTAAAGATTGACGGCGTGCTGCATGAGTATTCAACCTTAGATGGTGTTCAAGAGGATGTCGTTGACATTTTGTTGAATCTAAAAGGTATGGTGCTCAGATTGCATAACCGAGATGAAATTACCTTAACTCTATCAAAAGAGGGTGAGGGCGCAGTGACCGCTGCAGATATAGAGGCAAGTCATGACGTTGATATTATCAACCCGGAACATGTGATAGCTCACTTGGCTCCTGGAGGTAAAATCAGTATGGAAATAAAGGTTCAGGGTGGACGTGGATACGTGCCTGCCAATGTCCGTATGGGTGAGGAAGATGAGAACCGTGTGATTGGAAGTCTTTTATTAGACGCGACGTTTAGTCCGGTTACTAAGGTGAGTTACGCTGTTGAGAGCGCTCGAGTTGAACAACGCACAGACCTGGACAAGTTAGTTATCGATATTGAGACTAACGGATCTGTGGATCCGGAAGAGTCAGTTAGATTCGCAGCTCGAATTCTTATGGATCAACTTTCTAGTTTCGCTGATCTACAGGGTACTGTGGAGGAGGAAAGTGCTCCTCAGAAGCCAGATGTAGATCCAGCGCTGTTACGCCCTGTTGATGACCTAGAGTTAACAGTGCGCTCAGCAAATTGCCTGAAAGCAGAGAGTATTTATTATATTGGTGATCTTATTCAGCGCACCGAGACCGAGTTGTTGAAGACACCAAATCTTGGTCGTAAATCACTTAACGAAATAAAAGATGTTCTTGCGTCAAGAGGACTGTCTCTTGGCATGAAAGTCGATAGTTGGCCGGAGTCTCTCTCAGAGAGCGCCTAAGCTTTTTCTATCGGGATTAGTTAACAAAGGAAGGAAACACCAATGCGACATAGGCTTGGACTACGGAAACTAAATCGCACCTCGTCCCATCGGGCGGCGATGTTTCGTAATATGACTAACTCGTTATTGCGTCACGAGGTGATAAAAACTACCCTTCCCAAGGCGAAGGAGTTGCGACGTGTCGCTGAGCCCATCATTACTTTGGGAAAGAAGGCCTCGGTGGCGAATCGTCGCCTGGCGTTTTCCCGGTTACGTGATAGAGATATCGTTGTGAAACTTTTTGATGAGTTAGGGCCTCGCTATGCTGCTAGAAACGGGGGTTACCTGAGGATTCTTAAATACGGTTTCCGACATGGTGATAATGCACCAATGGCCTTGGTGGAGTTGATGGATCGTCCTGAAGAGGTTGTTTCAAGTGGTGAGGAGCCTTCAGAGGAGTGAGTAGAGAGTGTTCATAGGACATAAAAAAACCAGCACAATGATGCTGGTTTTTTTATGTCCTATGAACACGGGATATTTAAATATCTAAAATCTGCTTCAAAAATTGACCGGTATAGCTATTCTTTATTTTAGCTATTTGATCTGGTGTCCCTTCCCCAACAATGACTCCTCCACGGCTGCCGCCTTCCGGGCCTAAGTCGACTATCCAGTCCGCTCGTCTAATAACATCGAGGTTGTGCTCGATTACTACAATTGAATTGCCTTGATCTCTTAACTTTATAAGGATTTTTAATAGCCAGGAAATATCGCTGAAATGTAGACCTGTTGTGGGTTCGTCCAGAACGTATAGCGTGTTTCCTGTATTTCGTTTAGATAATTCGCTGGCTAATTTCACTCGTTGCGCTTCACCACCTGACAAGGTGGTGGCTTGTTGGCCGATACGGACATAACCAAGCCCCACACGTAACATGGTTTCCAGCTTTTCACGAATAGCGGGCACAGCCTTAAAATATTCCACACCTTCTTCAACTGTCATCTCAAGAACATCAGCTATAGATTTGTTACGCCATATTATTTCAAGAGTTTCACGGTTATATCTTCGGCCTTTGCAGGTATCACAAGTGACATAAACATCAGGCAGGAAATGCATCTCGATCTTGATAAGTCCATCGCCCTGGCATGCTTCACAACGGCCACCTTTGACATTGAAAGAGAAGCGCCCGGGGGCATAACCACGCGCTTTAGATTCAGGCAGACCGGCAAACCATTCTCGGATAGGAGTAAAGGCACCAGTATATGTTGCCGGATTTGAGCGAGGTGTCCGGCCGATAGGAGACTGATCGATATCAACAACCTTATCCAGATATTCGGCACCCATGATCGTTTTATGTGGTGCTGGCATTTCACGGGCTTTATGCAAACGCCGCGCTAGTGATTTCCAGAGTGTTTCCAACACCAATGTTGACTTACCGCCACCAG
>QXZO01000101.1:12300-24281 GCA_009886305.1 Betaproteobacteria bacterium | reverse complement strand
TCCAACTAGGATGTTTCATACTGTATGGTATGTATATAAAAAATCAGCAACTAAAGGTCAAGTAACATGAAAATAATCGTAGTTATATTTTTAATTGCAATATTCGGAAGCTTAGCTTCTGCACTTATATATCTTGTGCGAAACAAGGGTAACTCAGACGGAACGATAAAAGCATTAACAATCCGAATTGGACTATCCGTCACTCTTTTCGTTCTGCTGATGGCTGGGTCTTATTTTGGAATCATTTCGCCGTCTGGACTATAAAAAAAACCCATCCGCCGAACGACGCATGGGTTTTTTTATAACTTTGATACAGGCTATAACCAATACACAAAAATAAATAAACCTAGCCAAACGACGTCAACAAAGTGCCAATACCATGCTACGCCCTCGAACCCAAAATGTGCCTCTGGTTTGAAATGCCCTTTTACTCCGCGTAACCAAATCACAATAAGCATGATCGTACCAAGTGTCACATGGAAACCGTGAAATCCGGTTAGCATATAAAACGTTGCGCCATAAGCTCCGCTTTCAAGCGTTAAACCGAGATCACGATAGCCATGAACATACTCTAAAACTTGTAGCCCCAGAAACAAGACACCCAAAGCAATAGTCAGGAACATAAACCAATTTAGTAACCCACGTTTCCCCTCCTTTAAGGCCCAGTGAGCAACGGTGATGGTAACCCCTGAAGTCAAGAGCAATGCCGTATTAATTGCAGGAAGTCCCCAAGCGCCCATCGGCGTGAACTTACTGTCCACCCCTGGACCGTCCGTTGGCCAAGCAGCAACAAAGCCCTCCCAAAGCAAAGATCCCGTGTCTGCGTCCGACAGCCACGGTACTGATAGGACTCTCATGTAAAAGAGTGCGCCAAAGAATGCGGCAAAAAACATAACCTCGGAGAAAATAAACCAGCTCATTGACCAACGGAAAGAAACATCCACTTGTTTGTTGTATTTGCCTGATTCGCTTTCTCCAATAACAGCCCCAAACCAACCAAACAACATATAGGTCATGACAAGGGCCCCGACTAGCACCACATACCAGCCACCGGAAACAGCGTTCATCGTCAAGACTGCTCCGAAAGCCAAGAAAAAAATTCCAATTGAACCGACGATCGGCCAACGAGAAGGCTCTGGCAAATAATACCCACCGGATTGCGAACTCATTGTTTATTCCCCTTAAATGATTTTATTTTATAAATTTTTGACACAATATATTAAAGCTCAGTCTAATTAGCAACAACGTTTACAAGCGTAACAACTCCTGCCACAAAAACTAACGCGCATAATAATCCGGCAATGATAACGTGTTGCGGCCTAAGCGCGCTCATATGCTGCTCTAAATCTTGTCGCTTCCCAATTCCAGTAAAAGCACATAAAACAGCGCGCACCGCCTGGGCCGATTTTTTCAATGAAGAACTCATGACTTAAAGTCTTGAAGATCAATATCAAGTGCTTGATTCTCCAAAGTCTTTGTCCCTTCTATTTCAAACATCGTATAAGAGAGTGTGACCGTCCCCACATCTGACGGCAAACTGGGATCTATAACGAAGACCACCGAAAACTCTCGCGTCTCGCCAGCATTAATTGTTTGCTGCGTAAAACAAAAACATTCCAACTTTTTAACATATTGGGCGGCATGCTGTGGCCCGTAACTTGGTATCGCTTGCGCGTCAAATGTCGTGTCCGTCGGATTTGTTAATTTAAATGTAGCGTGTACTAATTCTCCAGGATGAACATTCATCCGAATATCAACAGGAGCCAAATTCCACCCGATTTCGCTACGAGTATTCGCATCGAATTCCATCACAACCATGCGGCTTTCATCAATCTGCGTATTTACAATTTCGTCAGGCTTGATCAGATCATAAACACCAGTTACTTCGCAAATTTTTTTGTAAAGCGGAACGAGTGCATACCCAAAAGCAAACATAATCAGCGCAACAACTACTAGTTTGCGCAGCATATGACTATTTTGATTCTTTAATTCAGTAGCCTTCATAGAAATACCGCACGCCGAATAATGAAACCGAAGAAAAATGCGATCGCTACAGTAGCTAATATCAACGCAGTTTTTTTGTTTTTGGTCATTCTTTTAATGATTATCTTTTAAAAACCTGGTTGCCTTAAATGTGTAACGACAACTTTGCCGTCACACATTAAGTACGAAATAATCTTACTTTCTCAAATCTGGTGGAGTTTCGAAACTGTGATAAGGGGCTGGAGTTGGCAAATGAGTCCATTCGAGTGTCGTAGCTCCCTCCCATGGTTTTTCTGGTGCCTTTTCTCCACTGCGTATCGCTTTAAGGAGAATGTACAAAAAGAATACTTGCGATAGTCCAAATCCAAAAGCACCGATGGACGAGACCATATTCCAATCAGCAAATTGCAAAGCGTAATCCGGAATACGACGCGGCATGCCTGCCAACCCAAGGAAATGCTGAACAAAGAAGGTAATGTTGAAGAATATCAACGATAACCAAAAGTGAATTTGCCCGAGACGTTCGTCGTACATTTTGCCAATCCACTTAGGAAGCCAATAATAAACTCCTGCAAAAGCAGCGAACAGTGCTCCCGCAACCATCACATAATGGAAGTGAGCCACAACGTAATAAGTATCATGTAGCTGAATATCGATTGGGGTAACCGCGAGCACTAACCCCGTAAAACCACCGATGGTGAACAGAAATAGGAAACCCTGGGCGAACAACATTGGTGTTTCAAAGGACATTGAGCCCTTCCACATTGTAGCGACCCAGTTAAAGACCTTGACCCCTGTCGGAATAGCAATCAGCATCGTTGCAAACATGTAGTACAACTGAGCCTCCACAGGCATACCAACCGTGTACATGTGGTGAGCCCAAACCAAGAACGACAGAATGGCGATAGATCCGGTCGCATAAACCATAGACGGATAGCCAAAAAGCGGCTTGCGAGAAAACGTTGGAATCACTTCAGAAATCACACCAAAGGCAGGTATAGCAATAATATATACCTCAGGGTGACCGAAGAACCAGAAAATGTGCTGGTAAAGCACCGGGTCTCCACCACCTGCCGCATTGAAAAAGTGCGTACCAAAATGACGGTCGGTTAACGTCATAGTGACCGCTCCTGCGAGCACAGGCATAGAGGCGACCAGTAGGTAAGCAGTAATCAACCAAGTCCAAACGAAGAGCGGCATCTTCATCATCGTCATGCCAGGAGCTCTCATATTTAGGATTGTAGTAATGATGTTAATTGAACCCATGATGGAGGACATTCCAAGAATATGAATAGCAAAAATCATCATATCCATGCCCATGCCTTGCTGAATAGTCAAGGGCGCATACATAGTCCAACCTACTCCACCTGCTCCACCAGGGGCCAACAAAGAACCCATCAGAAGCAAGCCGGCTGGCGGCAACAACCAAAAACTCCAGTTATTCATGCGTGGGAAAGCCATGTCAGGAGCACCAATCATCATCGGTATTTGCCAATTAGCAAAACCAACGAATGCCGGCATGATGGCGCCGAAGACCATAATCAGGCCATGCAAGGTTGTCATTTGATTAAAGAACTCAGGCTCTACAACCTGAAGCCCAGGCTGGAATAACTCCGCCCTAATAACAAGAGCCATCACACCGCCGACAAGGAACATCGCAAAACTAAACCATAAATACATTGATCCAATATCTTTATGGTTAGTTGTGGTTACATACCTCATAATGCCTGTTGGCACATGGTGGTCGTGACTATGATCGTGTACCGCTTCCATTTTGATTCTCCTTAACCGAATCTCACTTCTATTAATTATTAGAACAAATTAAAACGTTAATCGGCACGCGCTGCCGAAATTTCGCTCGGCTGCAAAATATCGCCGTTCGAATTAATCTCATTTCTCTGATAAGCAATAACGGCTGCTATATCGTAGTCCGATAATATCGGCCCCCAAGCCGCCATCATGGGATTTTTCTCACTACCATTCAATATAATATCTAAATGCCCCTCGACCGATCCGGTTGCTATCTTGCCGCCTTTAATCGCAGGGAAGGTCGGCGGCATACCGACACCGCCCTCTTGATGACAGGCAATGCAATTCGCAGCATAAACCTGCTCACCTGAAGCTACTAGTTCAGCAACTGAGTAGTTTGCATTTGGATCAAACGACGGAACTCCGGACTCAGCTAATTTTGCTTGCATCCATGTCTCGTAGTCCTCCTCGCTAACAACCTCGACTACGATTGGCATGAAGCCGTGCTCTTTTCCGCACAGTTCAGTGCATTGTCCGCGGTACGTTCCTACAGTTTCAGCTTTAAATGCTATATCACGAATAAATCCTGGGATTGCATCCTGCTTCACAGCCAACCCGGGCACGGACCAAGAATGAATCACGTCATTTGCGGTTGTTAGAATACGCACCTTTTTACCAACCGGAACTACAACTGGATTATCAACCTCCAGTAAATACGTATCTCCCTTTTGAGCACCACCGTCTATTTGGTTCCGGGGAGTCGCAAGAGTGCTATAAAATTTAACTCCCTCGTCGAGGTACTCATAACCCCAGCGCCACTGGTAACCGGTCGCTTTGATGGTCATATCAGAAGCAGAAGAATCTCGCGTTGCAAGAAGCAGGCGGGTCGCCGGGAAAGCCATCGCTATCAAAATAATAACTGGGATAACGGTCCAAATAATTTCGATGGTCGTATTCTCGTGAAAATTCGACGCTTTGTGGCCGACCGACTTACGGTGCTTCAGAATAGACCAAAACATAGCACCAAAAACGACGATGGAAATACCAACGATAATCCACATCACCAGATTGTGAATCGCTTGTATCTCCTCACCTAGTAACGTTACTACAGGCGTAAAATTCAGATTCCACTCGGCCACTGCAACAGCTGGCAAGAATGCCATAATCATACCGAGTGCCCGCGCACTAAATGAGCTTTTCATGCTTCCCCCCAACGTACTTTGCATAGTCATAAAAACCGTCATTTTAACCTAAAAATTCAAAATACTTACACAGCAGCTAACAATTTAATTTGATTCATTAGCTCCCTCTTTTTTACCGATGGTAGAAGTCTACCAACTTCTAGTTTATTTCCATGCGAACCGACGAAGACTTTTATGCGGTTCGCCTTCATTTGTTCAATAGATATCTGGATCCAATACCGGTTAAACATCACTTTTTGATGTACCCCAGAGAAGCTAGACTCGAAAACAATTTGATCGTTCTCAAGATATATCATCTCAAAATCATTGGCTTGCTTCTTAAGCCAAAAATACGCTAGTCCGAGTGCGAGGCATTCCAAGCCAGCGTAAGGCAGGACAAGCCATAACCCGTAAGAAGCAAAGCCGACAGCTATCGACATTGTCACGGTACCTAAACACAGAAAAACAACTTTCACTGAAGACTGAGCAGCCTTGTGCCTGCGCATTATAATCTTTGGCTGGTTTCCTGCGACGTTCTCAATAAGATCTTCCAAGCTAACACCATCTCAAAAAACTAAAAACTTATAAAAAATACTCTCCACGGCACTTGTAATCGAATGTACCACACCAATTTTTCCCCTCGCAAGAGCAAACAATAGAAGCGGAACTAAATTACATAACAGGTCTACCTCAATGCGACTAAGCAACCTTGATGTCAATAATTTTTTGCCCTTTTGGTGAGCTCCTCTCCGGAGCCAACCACGCATGACCAAACACCAATTCAGCGGTCGCTAATGTCTGCCCGTTATTTTCCAATTTTGAACGCTCAGCTATTGCTCGCAGCTCTGCTCTACCAAACAGGCCCTTCCGATCGACAAGATTAAAGGGTTCTGACCCATGTGCTCGAACATCCCGTAACAAAGCTAAAGAATCGGAATAAGTTAACTTTAATTCCTCCATCTCCATAACGGGATCCGAGAATCCAACTCCCATCATGCGGTCTCCGAGGTCGTGCATATCCAGATGACGACTTAAGCGAAGGCCTCGCATACCGTCAATGGGTCTCAACTCTTTCAATGTATCTGGGCCTAAAGAAGAAAAAATAAACAATCCACCGGGCCTCAATACACGATAAACCTCTTTCAGTAGATCATCTAACTCATTACAACCGTCGAAAAATGGTATGTCCAGATTTGAATAAACCAAATCAACAGAGGCTGACGACAAAGGTAACGCGCTGAGGTCTCCACACAAATGCCCTAGCTGAGGCCTCCATGGCATTCTGAACAAGCGCTTCGTTTTGCGCAGCAACAGACGGGGGTGAGCGAAATCTATCTTCGAGATTTTGCAGGCGCTAGGAAATCTTTTTTCAAGCGAATCTTCTCCAAAACCCGAAACTATTATCACCTTGGGCTTTAATGTAACGATATCCAAACGGTCGTTTAACCGTTTTGCCACCTCATCGTAGAAAAAAACCTGATAACCAGAGTGAGTAAAGCGACGATTTATCTTTGCCCTAACACGTCCTTTCATTTGATTTATAGCGCAACATCATCGCCGGGAACCAATCCAAGTCGAGCGAACAATTCATCATCCCCATAAGCTGTAGCGTTTGGAGTAGTTAACAACTTTTCTCCATAAAAAACTGAATTAGCTCCCGCATAGAAACAAAGCGCTTGCATCTCATCTGACATATCCGTTCTACCTGCTGACAAACGAACCATTGCTTTAGGCATCGAGATCCTCGCAGCAGCAATCGTTCTAACAAACTCGATAGGATCTATACCATCTACGTCAGCCATTGGTGTTCCTTGCACCTTGACCAAATTGTTGATGGGTACGCTCTGCGGATAAGGATCCATATTTGCTAACTGAACAATCATGTCAGCACGATCATCACGCGACTCTCCCATTCCGATAATCCCCCCACAACAAACAGAAACACCTGCATCCCTTACCCGCTGAAGCGTGTCGTGTCGATCGTCTTGCGTCCGCGTTGAAATAATTTCTTCATAATGTCCGGAAGAGGTATCTATGTTGTGGTTGTAATAATCTAAACCTGCATTTTTAAGGACCTCAGCCTGACCCTCCTTGAGGAGTCCTAACGTGGCACATGTCTCTAAACCAAGAGATTTAACCGCCGTAACCATCTCTGCGACCTTCACTACGTCCTTATCTTTTGGTCCCCTCCAAGCCGCCCCCATACAAAACCGACTCGCACCATTCGCTTTCGCGGTACTTGCTGCTTGAACAACCTCTTCTAGCTTCATGAGGTCATCATCGATAACGCCCGTATTGAAACGGACCGACTGAGGACAATAACCGCAGTCCTCAGGACAGCCCCCGGTCTTGATCGAAACTAATGTCGACAGTTGTATCGCGTTGGGCTTAAAGTGTTCCCGATGTGTTTTTTGCGCTTCAAATAGAAGGTCTATAAACGGTTTTTCAAATAGTTTCTTGATCGCTTCCACAGTCCATTTATCTCTATTCGCTGAAGGCGCGGGAATACTTGGATGAATTTCTAAAGGCTCCACGTTCACATGTTCTCCTATACACTCAATTAACAATAGACCTCAACACAAGTCAGTCATCTCTGACCAAAGATGTGGCATATTGTGTTGAAAGCTAACTCCTGATTTATCTAAACAATAAATACCAAATAACATTTAAATCGTAAAGCCGTAAGTATAGTCATGTTTCACATAATCTTATATCAACCTGAAATACCTCCAAATACAGGCAATATCATCCGTTTGTGTGCAAACACAGGATGTATCCTGGATTTGATAGAGCCTTTAGGCTTTCACTGGGACCATAAAGCTCTTGTTAGAGCTGGTCTCGACTACCATGAATTCGCAAAAATACGTAAGTATAAAAACTGGAACCTTTGGCGCTCTGAGCATCAAGATTCACGGGTCATTGCATTTACAACGAAGGGCTCAAGCAGGTACGACCAATTTCAATTCAAAACTGGAGATTGTTTATTATTTGGGCCAGAAACACGCGGCCTACCAGACAACGTTTTGGAGGAGTTTACACAGGGCCATAAACTTCGTATCCCGATGAAAGATTCGAGCAGAAGCTTAAATTTATCAAATACAGTGTCGGTCGCTGTGTTCGAAGCATGGCGCCAACTAGAATTTGACGGCCATCAATGATCAGAGACAAAATCAGTTAAAGTTCTGATTTAGGTGCTCGAGCAAACAACTCCTTGGCAACGTCATATGGAGATATTTCATCGGATAAAATCCTCGTAACAGCCGAGGTAATTGGTACCTCAACTTCGAGGCGTGCAGCTAGTGCCTTAATCTCATTCGCAGCATGAATGCCCTCAGCCACTTGGCCTAGCGCCTTTTCGGCCTCTCCAACAGATTTCCCCTCACCAAGCGCATATCCCAATCTGCGATTACGAGAAAGATCACTGAAACACGTCAGCGCCAAATCTCCCATCCCAGATAAACCCATAAAGGTTTGAGGTTTAGCTCCTAGAGCAACGCCGACTTTGGAAATCTCGCTCAGGCCCCGCGTGACAAGACCCGCTAGAGCACTAGCTCCCAAACCCAATGCATCGCTCATACCTGCCGCGATCGCAATTACATTTTTACCTGCACCACCAACTGAAACGCCAATCAAGTCATGATTAAAGTACGTACGGATATCACCTCGTAGCAATAAATCAGAAAACAAGTCTACGGATGACTCCTCTAAAGATGCAAGACTCACAATCGTGGGCTTCCGTTCACCTACGTCTCTCGCAAAGCTCGGTCCAGAAAGAATCCCATAACGGGCTGCGGGCAATACCTCGTCAACAACCTGGAATGGTAACAAACCACTACCCACCTCAAACCCCTTGCAGGTAAGGAGATATGGAATTAGGTCATCGTGAAATTCTTGGCACGCCTTGATAGTTGAACGTAAACCTCGGGTAGGCACCGCCAATACAATTCCCGATACCGCTCCAAGAGCTTCAACTAAAGAATCCGTGACTTGGACACTATCCGGCAATGTAACTCCCGGAAGGTAGCGTTGATTCTCTCGCCCTTGTTTGATCCTGAGAACCAGCTCACTGTTGGAGCTGAATAGAGCTACCTCTGATGACCTGCCAAAGGAAGCGGCCAATGCCGTCCCCCAAGCACCTGCTCCAATAACCGCTATCTTCATCATGCCCCCCTAAACGACTCAATTGACTACTTTGCGGCAATGTCAATCGAGAAAAGCATCAGTGCTTGGTCGCATCACCCTCTTTTGGAGCCGCTTGCTCCTCTTTTCGCGCCCGATAAACTGCTTCAAAATTCATTGGTTGCAATATTACCGGTGGAAATCCTGCTTTGGATACAGCCTCAGATATCGTTTCCCTAAGATAAGGAAATATAATGTTAGGAGCGGCGATCCCTAAAGTCATTTCCAATGGCTCACCACTTAGATTCCGAATTTGAAATACGCCTCCCTGACTGGCCTCGACCAAAAAGATTGTTGCCTCGTCAATTTTCGCGGTTACGGTAGCTCTTACAAGCACCTCATAATAGTCGCCTTCGATAGCTTGAGCAGTATTATTCATAGTAATTTCGATTTTGGGCGTTCCCTGTTGTTTAAAAACAGCCGGGGCTCCAGGCACCTCTAAGGACAAGTCTTTTACATACAACTTCTCAATCGAAAAGATCGGTTTATCGTTATTTTCACTCATAATTTTTTCGCTTTAGCTTTCATTTAAATATGGTCAGGAAATGTTTTTCAACAGTGCATCGAGATCACCGTCTCGGTCCAGAGAGACGAGGTCATCGTGCCCACCAACATGTCTATTGCCGATAAAGATCTGCGGAACAGTCCTTCTTCCCGTAATCTCGACCATTTCAGCGCGTCGATCCGGTTGCTCATCTACATTTATTTTTTTTATATTAGCACCCTTCGAAACCAACAACTTCTCCGCTCGAACACAGAATGGGCACCAATCAGTAGCATACATAGTAACCTCAGCGGTTGATGGATTTGCACCATAGGTCAATTTAGCTTCTCCTTTTACGTTAAGACTTACTTCCCAGAAGGCGACGTTGGAAGACTTGCCTGCATCCATGCCGTCAGCCCTCCAGATAATACATATACGTCGCTGAAACCCTCTTTCGAAAGCGCTTTTTGAGCTGTACGAGATTTCGCACCAGACCCACAAATTAAGGCTATTGGACGCTTTTCGAATTTCTTTAACCCTTTAGTGCTTTGCTGTAACGCGTCAAGAGGTATATTTTTTGAACCGACAATACTCCCAATCTCGAATTCCTTCTCCTCACGCAAATCAATCACTGTCGCATGCTGCCGATTAATAAGTTGAACTAAATCCTGAGGTCCCAACGTGGTTTTCCCGCCTTCACCCAAAATCAGTTTAGGAAAAATTAGGTACCCACCACTAACAATGACGGCTAAAACTAACCAAATATTTGACGAAATAAAGTCCATAATTGACACAATACATCTCCGAAGATTTGTGTATCCCTTGCATACCGCCTCTATCTGAGACCTTAAAATTAGCAACTGTTTTAAGTGAAATCACGAATGGATCATCGCATTATGGGTATAGGGTTACTATTTTGAATTAAAATTTTACTGAAATTTGTTCAACAAAGCATAAAACGTCATCATACCGATTAAAATATTTGAATTATTATTTAGACTTTTAGGTTAGACAAATGAAAAAGTTAGTACTCCTGCGTCACGGTGAGAGCCTTTGGAACCAACAAAACAAATTTACTGGTTGGATGGATGTCAATCTCAGCGAAAAGGGCGTTCAAGAAGCCAAAGAAGCGGGGGCGCTGTTGAAGAGCGCTGGATTTGAATTTGACCGAGCTTTTGGGTCAGTTTTAACGCGGGCCATTCGTACAATGTGGTTAGCGCTCGAGGAGTTGGATCAGGTCTGGGTACCACAAACATTAACATGGCGCTTAAATGAGCGCCATTACGGCGCACTACAAGGACTTAATAAAGCAGAAACAGCAAAAAAATATGGAGATGACCAGGTGCTAACATGGCGTCGAAGCTATGACGTACCGCCTCCATTGCTGGAGATCAGCTCAGCGATGAACCCGAAGCTGGAGAACAAGTACCAAAGAGTGCCTAATGAAAATCTACCGCTTAGCGAATGTTTAAAGGACACCGTTGAAAGGTTTCTCCCCTATTGGGAGGAGACTATTGCCCCTCTTATCAAGAAAGGGGACAGACTGTTAATCGTGGCTCATGGAAATACCCTTCGCGCGTTAATTAAACATCTAGAAAATGTAAGTGAAGCAGATATAGTGGCGTTGAACGTTCCAACAGGAATACCATTAGTTTATGAGCTCGATGATAATCTCAAACCTCTGAATAAGTATTATCTCGGAGACGAGTCAAAAGCAGAGTCCGCTGCCGCTGCCGTAGCTGCTCAAGCAAAAGGGTAAGACTACAATGAACGCGGCTAAGGCTTTAGGGGCTCTGACAGTAATCTTAGTCGCCTGCCTACACCTAACACCTGCTGCCGCCGATGAACTCCAGGACGAATTGAAGGCGATAGACCAAAAAATAACAACAGAAAAGAAAAAAATTAAAGAGCAACAAGTCAAGCAAAAAAAAGCCAAGCGTGAGCTAAGTAAATCAAAAAAAGAAATTGACCTGCTAAAAAAAGATCTCACCAAGTTATCAAAGAAAGAAAAAAAACTCCTCAAAGAACTAAGAGCATTAGAAAAAAGGGAAAAAGCACTCAAGACTGAGGTTTCTCGTGAAAAGGTACGACTATCTCAACTAGTTAAACAAACTTATATCCTCGGATATTCACCTGACACCCGATCCGCCCAAGGAGAACAAATAGGCAGCGAAGTATCTGCTGTTTATCTGAAGAATATAGGCCTTCAACGTTCAGCTGCTATAAAAAATTTCAATGCGAAAATTAAAGAAATAGCGCGTTTGCAAGAAAAAAAGCTGAATGTCAGAAAAAAACTCCGAAAAGTAAAAAAAGATACAAGTAAGCAAAAAAGTGTCGCAGAACGAAAAAAGCAAAAAAGCTCTTCTGAAATAACTGCTACACAGTCTCAAATCAAACGTAGTGAA
>QXZO01000101.1:0-12290 GCA_009886305.1 Betaproteobacteria bacterium | reverse complement strand
AAACAAAAAACGGTTAACAAACTTATTTGCAAAACTGCAAAAAATAAAAGAAGAAAACATTAAAAACAATAAGTTGCCTGATAGCAGCGTCGAGGGAAAGTCCTTCGGAACGCTTAAAGGTAAACTCAGATTACCGGTGCTGGGGACTGTTACTGGGAGATTTGGTACAAAGCGAACTGACAGCGAAGTAACCTGGGAAGGAATTTTTATCTCATCAAAACAAGGTAACAGCGTGAAATCAATCGCCGGCGGTGCAGTAGTTTATTCAGACTGGCTACGCGGATTTGGCAATTTAGTCATTGTTGACCACGGAAAGGGTTTTTACACTTTATACGGGAACAATGAGTCAATATGGGTAAGTGAGGGTGATCAACTAAAAGCCGGCGACCAGCTGGGAACTGTTGGCAACAGTGGGGGTCATAAGGAATCTGGCGTTTATTTTGAGGTTAGGCGGAACAGCAAACCTCTCAATCCAATGGAATGGGTTACCATTACTAATTAGAAATCAGCGACAGGCTTTAGGGAAACGTTCGCCGAAGGCAAATGCGACAAGAATAATAGGGGGTTCTATATGAGAAGTAGGTTAAGCAAAGTAGGATTGGTATCGCTCGGGCTCGTTGGCGGAATTTTAATTAGTCTTCAATTATCTGCTATCGCAGATCGCAGCGCTGCACCCCTGCCGATTGATGAATTAAGGTCGTTTACTGAAGTTTACGGTAGAGTCAAGAATGATTACGTTGAAGCGGTAGACGACAAGGAACTCATTGAAGAAGCGATAAACGGTATGCTCTCAGGTTTGGATCCCCATTCAGCCTACTTAAACGAAGAAGCCTTCACTGAGATGAAGGTGGGTACACAGGGAGAGTTTGGCGGACTAGGCATCGAAGTCAGCATGGAAGACGGTTTTGTCAAAGTTGTAGCGCCAATCGAAGATACACCAGCGTGGAATGCAGGACTGAAGTCTGGTGACTTAATTATCAAGCTCGATGAATCCAATGTGAAAGGGATGACGCTCAACGATGCCGTCAAGCTCATGCGAGGCAAGCCAGGCACAGACATAATATTAACGATTGTCCGGAAAGGCGAGCCGCAGCCACAAACCATTACAGTTACCCGAGACATCATTCAAATTCAAAGCGTGAAATATCGGATGCTCGAAAACGACTATGCATACTTCAGAGTTACGCAATTTCAAGAGCATACCGGCGAAAAACTGGGTCAAGCAATTGAGAAGCTTTTCGCTGAGAACGAAGGACCAATGAAGGGTATGGTCTTAGATTTAAGAAACGATCCGGGTGGTTTACTGACAGCATCCATTGGGGTTTCCGCCGCTTTCCTTCAGAAGGACAAGCTTGTCGTGTACACCGAGGGGAGAACCAGTGATGCCAGAATGCGGATGTACGCGCGTCCTGAATTCTACGCTCGAGGACCAAAAGGTGATTACTTAGCAAATGTGCCAGAGGCGGCAAAAACAGTCCCAATGGTCGTTCTAGTTAACGGTGGTTCCGCTTCTGCATCTGAAATTGTAGCCGGGGCCTTGCAGGATCACAGGCGTGCAGTGATTATGGGTACTCAAACTTTCGGTAAAGGATCCGTGCAGACCATTCTGCCTCTTGGGAATGGTACGGCAATCAAACTAACAACCGCTCGCTATTTCACGCCTAGTGGCCAATCGATTCAAGCTAAAGGAATCACCCCAGACATTATCGTTGAAGACGCTACGATAGCAAAAAAAGAAACCTCTCCGTTGATGCGCAAGGAGGCTGATTTAAAAAATAGACTAGATAATCCACAAGGTGGTGGCGGAAATGGTGCATCACAAGAAGATCCGGAAGCCGCTGAAACAAATCCATCAGCGGATGAAACTGCAGATTATCAATTGGGTCAAGCGTTAAATCTATTGAAGGGATTGCAGATCTTATCAAGTCGCTAATTGTTAAACCTTAAGACCTCTCTATCTTACTTAATAAATCTAAGATAGACGGATTAGATGAGAGCAGGAAACGCGGTGATATGAACGACGATCAACTGCTTAGATATAGTCGCCATATTCTATTACCGGAAATTGGCATCGAGGGACAAGAATCGATCCAAAAAAGTGATGTTCTAGTGATAGGGGCTGGAGGCTTAGGGTCTCCAGCTGCTCTTTTTCTAGCAGCTAGTGGCGTTGGATCAATCACGATTTGTGATGAAGATACAGTCGATCTGACTAACTTGCAACGTCAAATTATTCATACAACCGACTCTATTGGATCACCAAAAGTGGAATCGGCACAGCGGTCCATTAAGGCGATTAACCCCGATGTTCAAACCAAAGTGGTTAAAGAATGGGCCAAAGGTCCGATGCTCAATAAATTAGTATCTGAATCATCGGTTGTTCTAGATTGTTCTGATAATTTTGAAACGCGTCATGGGGTCAATAAGGCATGTTTTGAATTTAAGAAGCCCCTTGTATCAGGTGCAGCCATAAAATTTGACGGGCAACTAGCTGTGTTTGATTCCAGCGATCCTGAAAGCCCCTGCTACCAATGTTTGTTTCCAGAAGAAAACGAGTTCGAGGAGACACGATGTGCGGTCATGGGGGTTTTCGCGCCGTTAGTGGGAATTATAGGAACGGCACAAGCCTCAGAAGCGCTCAAAATAATAGGTAATATTGGTCGTCCTGCAGTAGGAAAGCTTATGCTCTTTGATGCACTGGAAATGGAGTGGCGTTCAATTAAACTAAACAAAGACCCTAAGTGCTCAGTCTGCAGCGGCGTCCCTCAGTAGGACAAATTTTACGGCTTATCTCGCTCAAACATCAGATAACAACATCCTCATTTGAACTTCACTGTAAGTAGTGGGGTCCTTGGTGTACCGACTCTTGGCAAACTGATGCCAACGACCAATTACGTAGGCCATTAGCTGGTTACCTTTCGGCTCAATTTCTAGCGCCGAATTCATTTCACCTTGATTAATAGCGAATCTCAATGACTGCCGCATGGAGGACTCCAACCTGTCGTGCAAACGGTTAATCCTGTCCTGCAATCGATCATTCTCATGGACAAGAGCATCGCCAATTAGCACTCTTGTCATACCAGGGTTTTTTTTAGCGAAGCTCAATAGCACATTAACCATAGCAGACACTTGCTTCAGTCCACTTTCTTCAGATTCGGATATTTTATTGATCAGGCCAAAAATTGTTTGTTCAATAAATTCGATTAGTCCCTCATACATCTGAGCCTTGCTTGCAAAATGTCGATATAAAGCAGCCTCAGAAACGTCAAGTCTCGATGCCAACAATGCTGTAGTAACTTTTTTACAATTAGGATCCTCTAGCATTTGCGCTAATTGCTGGAGTATTTGCAGTTTTCTGTCGGCGACTCTGGGCATTGATAAGAGAAATAATCTATTAACTGATTTTTTTAATTGACTCGAAACAGCAATATACCAACAATACGCACCAGACGCGATTTCTCCAAATTCAAAATTATTTTAGACTCATGGAACATCAGTATAAATGGCTCACGCGAGCGTCTAGCCAACCCAATCGTTTTAAGTCACGTGTCACCCAAACCGTCTTCATTCCCAATCTTTTTGCTGTTACAAGATTAACTAGCGAGTCTTCAACCATAACGCATTGGGAAGCTTTTAGCCTGTGCGTCTTCAGCAGCTTACGAAAACCAATGGCGGACGGCTTGGGATTCATATCAGTGGACTCTATAGAAAATGCGTCCGTCATATAACGTCCAATCCCTAAAAGTTTTAGCATCTCTTTAAGGTATGCCGCAGGAGAATTGGAGAATATGATTTTTTTGCCCGAAATATCTCTTAGTAGGTGCCTGAGTCTTGAAGATCGGTAAATAAAGCCGCTTAATTCTCCAATATCATGCGTCACCTTTAAAAAATGCTCTGCATCTACGCCGTGATGCCTAACGAGCCCTGTCATTGTCGCCCCATACTGATCCCAATATTGTTTACGAAGCCGATTGGCCTCAGCTCGATCAACAAATAAGTTTTGCTCGATATACTGAGTCATTTTTTCGTTAATAAGCGGAAAAATTTCTCTTCCCGATTCAAACAAAGTGTTATCAAAATCGAAGATCCATGCCGCTGGCTTTATTTTTGATTGTTGTATCGCATAACAAGCGTCAGCCAAAAACCTCACGTTAACGACTACGGATCAACGTCCCAACACCTTGGTCGGTAAGCACTTCTAATAACACCGCGTTTTTCACACGGCCGTCAATGATGTGGACGCTATTGACTCCGCTTCGCGCGGCATCTAGCGCAGATGTGATTTTAGGCAACATGCCACCAAAAACAGTCCCATCCTCAATGAGGCAATCGATATCTCCAGGAGTAACTCCGGTTAACAGTTGTTCATCTTTATCGAGAATACCAGCTGTGTTTGTCATCAAAATCAACTTCTCCGCATTAAGTACTGTCGCGAGTTTCCCCGCAACAAGATCTGCGTTGATGTTATATGCCTCGCCCTCCTCGCCATAGCCAATTGGTGCTACAACAGGGATGAAACCCTGCATTTCCAGGGTTGAAATAACGCCAGGGTCTACGGACTCAACCTCTCCGACTTGACCTAAATCCAACGACTTCCCGTCAGATTGAATATGCAACTTTTTAGCCCGTAATAATCCACCGTCTCGCCCCGTCAAACCCACGGCTGATCCACCTGCCTTATTGATCAGACTAACGATATCCTTATTAACATGAGCACCGAGCACCATCTCGACTACATCCATAGTCTCCTTATCGGTCACTCTCATACCCTGAACGAAGGTGCCGTCCTTCCCTAGTCGGCCTAACATGTCATTTATTTGTGGGCCTCCACCGTGAACAATAACCGGATGCATACCAACAAGCTTTAATAACACCACGTCACGTGCAAAAGATTGCTTTAAATCCTCATCGACCATCGCATTACCGCCATATTTAATAACGATAGTTTTCCCATGAAAACGCTTAATATAGGGCAAAGCCTCTGCCAATATTTGCGCCTTCTTGTGTGCTTCTTCATTATTTAACGACATTGATTAAGTCCTGTTCTTATAACCTTCAAATCTACAATTGATTTTAACTGACTTAGTACCTTTAAAGTTAGTGCTACCTGTTACTTCACGTACCCGTTTAAAATAACGCGTTTCTAAAAAACGTGATGACCATCAATGAATAGTAGACTTTTTTTGTTATTAACGTGCTTACTCGCACCAGCTCTTGCCTTTCCGAAAACATCAGACTCAATACAGTCTAGTGTCTCAATTTATATCCTGGGTGACCTTTCAAGCGAGCGAATCATTGCGGAAAAAAGGGCCTCGAGAGATTTTAATTCTGCGTCTTTAACTAAGCTCATGACGCTTTACGTTATTTTCGACGCTCTGGAAGATGGAACAATTAACGCTCAAGCAGAATTAAAAATTTCCCGGACAGCGGCTGCAGCGCCTGGAGTTGGTATGTTTCTAAATGAGGGGGACATCGTAAAGATCGAAGATCTAATTAAGGCCATGGTTATTTATGGTGCAAGTGATGCGACCTTAGCCCTCGTTGAAGCAGTTGCGGGGACTAAAGCACAATTTATTGCTACCATGAATCAAAAAGCAAAAGCGTTAGGATTATTAAACTCACAATTTACCCATGTAGCCGGAGAATCGGCAGAACCGCAACTCACATCAGCATCAACTTTATACCAGCTTGCCGTCGCGATAATCTTAAACCACTCATCGCGCTACTCTCTCTTCAAATTAAATCAGCACGAATGGAAAGGCATTACCCAATATTCTTCGAACAGCTTGTTGGGGAGAGACCCATACAACGACGGACTCATCGTGAGCACCATTTCCTCCGAAGGGACCATTGGAATCATTTCGAGCGTGCGAAATGGACGACGAATACTTTTGGTTATGGGAGACGATAGTTCCGACGGACTATTTGCCTCAAAAGCACAAGACCTAATCAATCAAGCCTTTAAAAAATTCACGACTATTCACATATTAGATAAAAAAATACCAATTTCTCAACTCGGCGTTACCCATGGAACGAGTGAATTCCTTGACATTGGGTCCATGGAGAAAATATCAGTGACAATCCCGAGGAAAAAAAAATCCGAACTTGAAGTCACGATAGAGGGCATACAACCACTCGTAGCCCCGATTAAATACGGGGATGTTGTCGCAAAACTTTCAGTAAGACTAAAAACAGATACGATTCTAACTTCGAATTTGGTCGCGTTAAAAGAAATACGACAAGCGGGTATCATGAGTCGAGGATGGAGAAGATTAAAATCATGGCTATTGTATTCAATAGGGTTCAAAAAAAATGATAAGCCTTTCTAATCTGATGTTAAAGAGTCCATAATGAATACAGTCAGTAGCGAAAAAGCTGAAGGCATCGAGTATCCAATTTTGTTTCCAATCAAAGTGATCGGAGCATCTACACCCAGATATCAAGAACTTGTGCTTGATATACTTAGGAAACACGCGCCCGATGTGGATAACCACAAAGTAGTTACAAGCGAGAGTAAAACAAATAAATACACAAGCTTAACCTGCACCTTTTTAGCTGAATCCCGTGAACATTTAGAGATAATTTACAGCGCGCTTAAGGCCAGTCCACTAGTATCAATTGTGATATAGAAATGATTAGAATTTTCAGTAAACCGAAAGAATCAAGTTGTGATTATTAAAACGCTTGGTTTACTCGCTTACGAAGAATCACTCGAGAAAATGAAAAGATTTACTCTTGACCGCTCGAAACTAACTGAAGATGAACTATGGCTAGTGGAGCACCCGCCCACATACACACTGGGTCTAAAGACAAAACCGGAACATGTTCTAAATCACGGCCATGCAATACCGTTAATTCAATCTGACCGAGGCGGGCAAATCACCTACCATGGCCCCGGTCAAATAATTGCGTATACACTGCTCGACTTAAGAAGATTGAATTTAACTGTCCGAAAAACTGTTCGGTTATTAGAGCAGGTCACTATTAACTTGCTGTCATCTTTAGGTATTGTCGGCTATGGGGATGATGCTAGACCAGGGGTGTATGTCAAAGGTAAAAAAATAGCGTCATTAGGACTCAAAATTAAAAATGGATGCTCTTACCATGGGGTAGCTTTAAACGTTGACATGGACCTTAAACCTTTTGACAATATCAACCCATGCGGATATGACGAT
Organism: Betaproteobacteria bacterium; assembly: GCA_009886305.1. GTDB lineage: Bacteria > Pseudomonadota > Gammaproteobacteria > Burkholderiales > Eutrophovitaceae > Eutrophovita. The sequence continues at coordinate 5,118 of QXZO01000101.1, read as the reverse complement.
TTACGTGTGACACAACTCAAAGAATTGAATGTTAACCTTAGCGTTGAGGAAGTACAGCAATTGTGGATCAATCAGTTTATTTTATCCTTTAGCGGCGAGATTTTTTAAGAAAACATTATGAATACCAAAATCATAAGAGAGACTGGGGTTGAAAAAACCGCAAGGAATCCTGTAAAAATAGAACCCTTAGAACCAATTAAGAAGCCTGATTGGATCCGTATAAAATTACATACGAGCACGAAATTTCAAGACGTTAAAGCAAAACTTCGTAAGAGCTCACTCCACACTGTTTGCGAAGAGGCCACATGCCCGAATATTGGTGAATGTTTTTCTAAAGGTACAGCCACATTTATGATTCTTGGTGATCTATGTACCCGCCGATGTCCATTCTGCGATGTGGCACACGGTCGACCTAACGGTGTAGATGAAGCTGAGCCTGGGAGACTAGCGAGTACAATAAAAGATATGGATCTGAGGTATGTAGTCATAACGAGTGTTGATCGAGATGACCTGAGAGACGGAGGGGCGACTCACTTTGCCGATTGCATTAGAGCGATACGCGCTGCCTCACCAAATATCAAAGTCGAAATTCTTACTCCAGATTTTAGAGGCAGACTTGACACCGCTATTAACCTATTAAGTTCGGAGCTTCCGGATGTCATGAATCATAATCTCGAAACAGTCCCCCGCCTATATAAACAAGCGAGACCTGGAGCAGACTACCAACATTCTTTAGACCTACTCCATAAATTTAAAAAAATAAACCCTCAGGTCATTACCAAATCTGGTGTCATGGTAGGACTAGGAGAGACTGATTCGGAAATTGAAGAGGTTATGTACGACTTAAAGAAACATGAAGTAGACATGGTCACGGTTGGGCAATATTTACAGCCCACAAAAGGCCATCTGCCTGTTCATCGCTATGTGCACCCCGATCAATTTCAGCGATTCGAAGCAATAGGACTGTCAATTGGATTTAAACATGTGGCATCAGGTCCATTAGTTCGATCTTCTTATCACGCTGATGAACAAGCTGGAGCAAGTCTCACTTAAAATTACTGAATATGGCTCTCGCAATTTGCTCTGAGCCTAGTTGACGAAGACAGTCACTTTCGCTGTTCACGTGTCGGTCGCATCCCTCCTGAAGACAAGGAACGCAGGTTCCAGAGCCTTGGATTAACGTTACATTGCTCAAAGATTGCGATCCTGACTGCGCCCAAGGCGTTACCTCACACGTGTACCCAGCAGGCCATGGGCCCCAAACCAAAGGACTTGATGGACCAAAAATTGCAATGGTGGGTGTGCCCGTTGCTGCGGCCATATGCGTCACTGCAGTATCTGTCCCAACATAACAATCCGCTGAGTAAATTAATCGAATTAATTCATCAATTTTGGCCCGATTTAACAAATTCAGCACTCTTTCGTCGTTAGCATAAAGTTGGCTCGATAATTCAGCGTGTGGTTCATCAAAAAGTCCTGACAGGACGACCCCAATATCACGTTCAAGGCATGCCTCAATTAACTCTTTCCAACGAGGAATTGGCCACTCTTTATAGCGAAACTTTGGGGTTAAATGCATTACTACGTAGCGATTTTTAAACCGCCACTGATTGAATTCCTCCGTATAACTACTACATCCCATTAAGTGTTCGGGTATCTGTGGTGCGATTTTGTGTTTACCTAATAACGTGGCGACGATATCGTGGTACATCACTAATGTATGACGTCCAAGTCCATCAAATTCCACCCTACTATGCAGTAGGTACCTCTTCCATTCAGATTGCTTACGGCTGACGATAGTCCCATAACGTCTCTTACCCAAAAACCAGGAATAAAGGGTAGGTCTATCGCCTGGTAATAACGATATAGCGATGTCGTACCGCCGATAATGCTGGCATATGAATTTAAGATGCGTTGCTAGGCTAGTTCTCTCGGCAATAGAAATTACATTATCTACATCGGGGCTGGACAACAGTCCGGACTCGGTGCCGCGAAATACTAATGCATCCAATTGCGCGCTCGGATAACGAATTCTCAGCGCATGAATCGCCGACGTTGCCAGAAAAACATCGCCTACCCGTCGAGTACAAATAACTAAGATCTTCAATCAAATTTCTCCCAAAAGAGCACTTCAAATCTTTAAAAGTCTATTTGCTTAAGGCCAACATTTGCCTCAATACGATCCGAACTCATTATTGCCCTCAGTCTCTGTCCATTTCGCTCCAAACCACCTCTATCATTCTCTGGATGCCATAAGTGCAACATTGGCGTCGCTTGCCTAGCATTTTTATGCTTCACCCCGTTTTTCAGAAGTCGTACAACTAAATCTGAGTCCTCTAGGCCCCAACCTTCATACTGTTCATCAAAACCATTGACCTCAAATAAATCAGACTTCCAGGACGAAAAATTACAAGTCTTGACTCCCTCCCAACGTTTAGGAGATGACTTTCTATAAGGCATAAGCCAGGTAAACGAAAGTAAAGGTAGTAAGCGGTTAATGTCTCTAGCCCAATAGTGTCTGAGTATTGTCCAACTGCCCCATTGACTTATTCCAGAGCCATTCGTCAATATCTCCCGAGTAAGATTCGGACTCAGAAGCACTCGATTACCCGATAAAAAGTAACCCTTTTCAGCGAGTTTTTTATGATTCACCACAAAGTTTGCTCGCGGAACGCAGTCGCCGTCAGTGAAAATTAAATATTCACCTTGTGAAGCCTTTATAGCCTTATTACGGATTGCGGCGGCCCTAAATCCTAGGTCCTCTTGCCAAACATGTGATATTTCAAAAGGAGCCTCTAACTTAAGTCGCGAAATAATCTCTGTAGTATGGCGATGTGATCCGTCATCAGCGATGATGAGATCAAAATCAAGATCTTTCTGTAAAAAGAATCCTCGCACGACAGAATCAAGAGCGTCAGGCCGATTATAGGTGGTAACGATAACGGTGGTTTTCAACGTTTTAATTTATTTAAGTAATAAAGTTTGACGTATTTGTAGTAGGCACCCTCTGCATTAGAGACAGCAAGAAACAATCCCTCAGATCCGTCTAAAAATCCAGCTTTTATGATGTATGTCTTTAAAAAAGCGCCTAAACCATGGATAACTGCCCGGAGCACGCCTCCCCGTCGACCTTTACTTGCAAGCTGCTGTGCACCCAACGTCGAATAACGGTTCATCTTGTCAAGCACATCTTCAGGAGAGTGAAACGAATCGTGAAACAAATAACCAGCTAATCGCTTAGATTGACCTTCATACATTAGTCTCTCATGTACAAGGCTGTCACTAAACCGAGCTGCCCCATTACGGAATAACCTTGGTACAAAGTCTGGAAACCAACCCGAGTGACGCATTTGCTTTCCACAATATTTTGAAAGTCTAGATAATTCGTAAACATCCTCTGCGGTCGATATGCTCGTTATACGTAATATCTCAGATGCAAGCTCCTCACTCACAAATTCATCTGAGTCAATCGATAAAATCCAGTCTGACTGCGCGAGTCCAATAGCTAGGTTTTTTTGCGGACCAAACCCACACCATTCACCCGTGTGAAATTTTGCTCCTTTTTTTTGTGCTATTTGAAGAGTCTGATCGTTACTACCACTATCCAGTATGATTATTTCTGAAGTCCAGTTCAAAGCATCGAGACAAGCCTCCAGCGTCCGATCAGCATTTTTAGTTATGATAACCGCAGAAATGGTTTGTGCCGTGACAGCGGCATTTGAGCCCGCTCCATCTTTTTGTTCACCCTCAGTCATCGCCAAACAAAATCACCACTTCGCCTTAAGCCATGGATAGTCATGTTGAAGCCCTGTGTCTCGTGCTTCCTCCAAAATGACTCACTTTTCTTCCGCCGAAAACGTCTTATTTTCCTCTCCAACCAATTCATACCCAACATCTTGTAGTTCTCTCGATTGCCAAGGGCCTGGGACATGGCTAGACCCTTCTCTTTTTTCATTTGATCTTGCGTTACAGAGCCAAAATGATGAAACCAAACTGCCCCAGTTATCGCAGTTCGAATTTCTGCCTTTTCAAGCTCATTAAAAAAAATTGTGTCCTCATAACCTAACAATCGAGGCTTAGGAGTGAAATATCCTATATTTTCCCAAACACTTTTATGTACAGCCAAGCAAACCGCATGCTTCGCCCCTAAGCGCGCAACCCTGGACATGCGTCGCTCTGCCTCTTGAGCAAATTCTTGAAAATCATAATCCAGAGCACCCTCAATCATCGCCGGACTAATTACTTTAACGTCAAGCTCTTGTGCAGACGCAATCAACCTTTCAGCCCAGTCCTGGGTCACCAGAACATCATTATTCATAATAATGGTCCACTCCGCCTGCTGCGCTAAAGCGCCTTGATTCCATGCAGTACCGCATCCGAGGTTAGATTTATTGTATATAACCTCGCCAAACGGCTGTGTTTTTAAATAGTCTTGGGTCCCATCATGACTACCGTTGTCCACAACAATCACTCGACTCATAGGTGTTCCTGATGAAATTAAACTGTTTACACATTTTTTTGTGTACTCAATGGAGTTATAGCACGCAAAAGTGATTGAGTAATCATGCATATCTTTGCACCGACCTTTTGTAAAAGCGTCTATTAGAGTAGAGTTCGCTTAAAGACCAAAATTTTGTTAATCGTCTGAGTCCTAAAGCGTGCCTAAACGTAAAATTTACGATTGTTTTTGTTTTTTCAACGAGGAAATGTTGCTGCAACTGCGCATGGATACGCTTTGGGATTACGTTGATTACTTTGTTATTTCTGAGGCTGCTTACACTCATAAAGGACTCTCAAGAAAAACCGTCTTCGACATTAGTAAATTTGAAAAATATAAATCGAAAATTCGTTATCAAAGACTGGAAACACGCCCACCTGGAGAAAATGAATTTTGGAAAAATGAAAACTATATCCGGAATAATATCACTATGGGGCTCTTCGACTCGAGGCCAGACGACCTGATACTGATATCCGACCTTGATGAAATACCAAAACCAAGCAAGATAAGCTTTTACGACCCGCAGTTCCTGCGTGGCGATTTTCTCCAAAATTACTATAGTTATTACTTGAATAATCTGTGGGTAAAAAACGTAAATACCGCACATTTGGATGCGGTCA
>QXZO01000100.1:10878-13145 GCA_009886305.1 Betaproteobacteria bacterium | reverse complement strand
TTGACCCTGAAATCAACGTAATTGTATTAACTGGAGGGGAGCAATATTTCTCAGCTGGCTTTGACTTAAATGAAATTAGAAAACTCGAAAAAATTAATAATGAAGCCTATACCGCTTTATTCCACGAGACCTATCGCTCTATTTTATTTTGTCCACTACCCGTTATATGTGCAGTTGGTGGAACGGCTATAGCCGGCGGCTTCGATCTTACAATGATGTGCGATTTTCGTTATGCCTCAGAAAAGGCGAAATTTGGACAGCGTGAAATAGCATTGTCTCTTACGCCTATATTAGATCCCCTATGGCGTATTATCGGTCTAGGCAGGGCAAAAGAGTTGACGCTTACGGGTCGTATATACGAGTCCGCGGAGGCAAAGCTAATAGGTTACGTTAATGAAATTTACCCTAATGGCAAACTCTTACAAAATGTGCTCAAAATCGCATCCGATATGTCTCAGTTTGATAGGCAATGTTTAATTGAGACGAAACAGCTCTCACATCAGGTTTTAAACCAAGATCTCGATGGCAGTATGCGTGTGCAAGAATGGTTATTTCGAACATACATAGGATCGGAGGAAAATCATCAAAGAATAGACTCACTTCTAGAGATACTAAAGAAAAATAAAAGTTAATTACTACACCAGCAGTTACGATATGTCGCACAACGCTAGATCGTCATTTTCTACAACCCTTATATTTTTAATACTCTGCATAACAGGAGGCCTGGTATATCTCAATGCCGCTAATGATCCAAATAAAATCGAACCGAGACCGATAACTTCAAGAGGACCACTTACTAGTGAAGAACACTCGACCATATCTATTTTTGAGCAATCAAAACAATCAGTAGTCTTCATCAGTACAAAACAGCGCGTAAGAGACTTTTGGACCAGAGATACTTTCTCGGTACCGAGCGGCACGGGATCCGGATTAGTTTGGGATACTCATGGTCACGTGATAACGAACTACCATGTCATCAAAGGCAGTAGTGAAGCGACTGTCAGACTCGAAGATGGCAGAGATTACAAGGCCTCATTGATCGGTGTTAGTCCCTCCCATGATCTAGCCGTACTAAAAATAACCGTCGTCACTCAGTCGCCACCACCTATTCCTATTGGAGAGAGCGAAGACTTAAAGGTCGGTCAAAAGGTATATGCAATTGGTAATCCGTTCGGTTTAGACTGGACGTTGACGACAGGTATAGTATCTGCGTTAGATCGAAGCTTAAGTACTGACGGAGGGCAGAATATAGAGCATTTAATTCAAACTGACGCCGCGATTAACCCAGGAAACTCCGGGGGACCCTTACTAGATTCTGCAGGTCGATTAATTGGTATTAATACCGCGATCTACAGTCCTTCTGGCGCATCTGCGGGAATAGGGTTTGCAGTACCAGTGGACACAATTAACCGAGTCGTGCCTCAATTAATCCAATATAAAAAATACACTCCTCCAAGTATCGGCATTCATCTTGATCCAGGCCTAAATAGAAGAATAACGCGCACGATGGGTATTAACGGCGTTGCAATTTTGAGAGTTTTGCCCGGCTCGCCTGCTGCCAAAGCGGGACTCGAAGCGGCCAGATTAAGATCTGACGGTGTAATTGTACCGGGCGACATCATCACCAGAGTCAATGGAACACCAATTAAATCGGTCAGTGAATATCAAGGAATTATGGATAGTTTTAAAAATGGTGATGAGATTACAATCTCGGTCCATCGATATGGAGAAATGTTAGATGTTGTAGTTAAGGTTGATGGGAGATAACGTGGTTGTCGAAACCCACTAATCAGATGCTATTGCAACGCTCACCGGAGTAGCATTCAGCACATCAACAAAAACATGAGGCGATACGCTTACTAGAAATCCTCTTGCTCCTCCGTTGATGTATATTTTAGACAAGTTGAAGATGGATTTTTCAATATATACCGGCATTACTTTTCTTGTGCCAAACGGAGAAGTACCACCAACAGCATATCCAGAGTGTTTTGTTGCAAGTTTGACGTCACAGGGCTTAATGCTTTTCGCCCCAATGAGTCTCGCCAATCCTTTTGTAGAAACTTTCCGATCACCGTGCATGAGAATAACCAATGGCTTACCGTCGTCAGTTTGCATAATCAGAGTCTTAACGACAGCATGCTCCGATACGCCTAATTCACGAGAGGATACGGCTGTCCCACCACGTTCTTCATAATTGTATAAATGTTCGGTATAAGTGATTCTATGGCTTCGCAAAAACCGCACGGCAGCAGTCACTGGGACTCCCA
>QXZO01000100.1:0-10868 GCA_009886305.1 Betaproteobacteria bacterium | reverse complement strand
CTATGCCTCCATGAGAGTCGATGCAAAGTTGCGTAACATCCCAGCTGTGGCGCCCCATATTTCATAGCCTCGATAGGGCAAACGATAATAATATCGAGCCTCTAACCCGCTTGAGTCGATTGAAACCTCGTAATTGTCTAATTCTAAAACTAACTCCATCGGAACTTCAAAAATCGACTCTACTTCATAAGGATCTATTGTGCAGTTAAAAGGAGACTCTACCCAGCCAACTAAGGGTGTGACCCTAAAACCTGTTCGAATATCATATTCAGGAAGTGTCCCTATCAAGGAAGATTCATCAAGTTTCAGCCCAATTTCCTCCTCCGTCTCACGGAGCGCGGTAAACTGCCTGCCATTATCTTCCTCCGACACTCGTCCGCCAGGAAAGCTAACCTGCCCCGCATGATGTTTTAAATGAGCTGTACGCTTTGTCAATAAGATGGATAACTTTCCATTACGGTGCACAATCGGAATCAATACAGCCGCAGGAATAGGACTGAGTCCAACTGGGTGCTTAAACGAGACTTCATCGTTGATAGCCCTAACTGACTTTAAGGATGCTAATTTTTCCGTAATGGCTTGACGACTAAGCAATGAACAAACTTTCAGGTGAATACAAATTAAATTTGAACCTAGATAGTATTACACAATCACAGTAGCTGACATAATCTCTATTCTTAAATTTAAGTGCTATAGATATCTAGCGTATGCAATTCACCAGATGCTTAAAGATAACACTCGGCAGCCTACTGATCGTTATTAGTTTTCAGCAAAAATGTGTTGCCGGTTGCTCTGCAGAAATTCGGATATTAGGAGATGATTTGCTTGGAAAAATATTTACATCCCACGAAAACCACCTCCTATCAGAACGAATTCTTCGTGCCAAACAGCATTGTTTTCGTGGAGACGAGGAAAAGTCCTTAGATGCTATCAATGCAGCTCGAGACCTTGCAGGACTAAAACCGACAACTGGGACATTCGATTGGGAAAATGTACCGATTGAGGAATTAAACAAGGTACCCACAAACTAATTCGAAGATTACCGATTGGTAATTGCGTCAACAGAGCAAAGTGCTGACATATTTACCAGTCTTCTCACAGTTGCCGTCGGGGTCAATACATGTACTACTTTTTCAGGACCAAGCAATATTGGACCAACGGTAATACCTTCACCCACGGTAACCTTCATCAAGTTAAAAGCAATATTTGCCGCATCAAGATTAGGCATAACTAATAAATTAGCTTCCCCGGAAATTTGAGAGTTTGGGAAGATCCTCTGACGAATTTTTTCGTCTAAAGCGGCGTCTCCATGCATCTCACCTTCGACTTTTAGCGTTTCATCTCTCTCAAGAATCATTTCCCTAGCTAAAGACATTTTTTGCGCCGAAGCATCTTTCGATGTACCAAAGTTAGAGTGTGACAATAATGCAATATTAGGCTCCACACCAAATCGCCGAACCTCCTCTGCGGCTAAAACCGCAATATCTGCTATTTCCTCAGCGTTAGGATTAATATTCACATAGGTATCACAGACAAAAATCGTTCTCCCAGGAAGGATCAGAACATTCATCGTTGCATAACGACTGACACTCTTACGTAAACCAATGACTTCATTAATATAGCGAAGATGTATATCAAAATTAGCGATCGTCCCACATAGCATAGCATCAGCGTCATTGTTTTTAACCATCAGTGCACCAATCAACGTGGTTCTACGCGAGGCCTCGCGGGTAGCATATTCCTCAGAAACACCTTTGCGCTGCATAATTTGATAATACTGCCTCCAGTAATCCTCAATCCGAGGATCACTATTTGGGTCCAGTAGCTCAAAATCGCGATGAGGCTTTATTCTTAACCCAGATTTTTCAATTTTCTCAGCCAAAATATGAGGTCTCGCGATCAATATTGGTCTTGCGAGACCTTCATCAACAACAATTTGAACGGCACGTAATACTCTCTCATCCTCGCCCTCACAATACACAACCCGTTGTGGGTTTTGTTTCGCTGCCAAAAATACCGGCTTCATGATAATTCCAGAGTGATAAACAAACTGAGTTAGTCGATCTTTATACGCATCGAAATCAAGGATAGGTCGTGTCGACACACCACTCTTCATCGCTGCCTCGGCAACAGCTGGAGCAATACGGACTATTAATCGCGGATCAAATGGTTTTGGAATAAAATAGGTCGGACCAAATTTCATTTCCAGATTTTCATAAGCCATCGCAACAACATCAGATTGCTCTTCTCGAGCAAGCTCTGCAATCGCCTTAACTGCAGCGAGCTTCATTTCGTCATTGATTTCCGTAGCTCCTACATCAAGTGCCCCTCGAAATATAAATGGAAAACACAAGACATTATTAACTTGATTAGGATAGTCAGAACGGCCAGTAGCCATGATCGCATCCGGTCTAGCCTGCCGCACAAGATCTGGGTGAATCTCAGGATCAGGATTAGCTAGCGCGAGAATTACTGGATTTTCACCCATACGCTTAATAGCATCCTCACTCAATACGTTAGCGGCCGACAGGCCAAGAAAGACATCCGCATCAACCATTAAATCGGCCAAACTGCGGTCCTCTGTATCTTGAGCAAATTGAGCCTTGATCTCATCCATCTCAACTTCTCGTCCTCGATATACAACACCATGTATGTCGGAGACGTAAATATTATTATTTGGCAAACCTAATTGAACGAGAAGTTTTAGGCAAGCAAGTGCAGCAGCACCCGCTCCAGAACAAACCACTTTGACCTCTTTCAAGTTCTTACCAACAACCTCTAAAGCATTTAAAAAAGCAGCGGCAACAATAATTGCAGTTCCATGCTGGTCGTCATGAAAGACGGGAACGTTAATTCTTTTTCTAAGCTCTTGCTCAATTCGGAAACACTCCGGTGCTTTAATATCCTCTAAATTTATACCACCAAACGTAGGCTCTAATGAAGCTATAATCTTAATTAGCTGCTCCTCATCATCCTCGTTAATTTCCAAGTCAAATACATCAATTCCTGCAAATTTTTTAAAAAGAACAGCTTTGCCCTCCATTACCGGCTTTGCTGCGAGCGGTCCAATAGCCCCCAATCCAAGTACTGCACTACCGTTGGTAACCACACCAATCAAATTCGCCCGCCCAGTATAAATATCAACATTAGCAGGGTTATCCACTATTTCCTCACACGCAGCAGCGACACCTGGCGAATAAGCCAAAGCAAGATCACGCTGATTTGTTAACCCTTTAGTAGCATTAATCGAGAGCTTTCCCGGTGTTGGATACCTGTGATAACGAAGGGCCGAGCGTCGAAGTTGTTCATCCATTAATTGTTCTTTCTATAAAAGTAAAAATTATTTGCATTGACTAAAAAAAAGATATCTACAACACCTTTGTCATCTTAATATGCGGGAGAGTGACGTGATTAAATTCGACACCACACTCGCTGAAGCCTAGTTTTCCGTAGAAGTCTTTAGCCGATAAGCGAGCATTAAGTTGGATTTGATGTACACCTAATCCGCGACACCAAGACTCAACTTTTTCGTAGAGTAAACGACCAACCCCCAACCCCTGATAGCTTGGCTCGACGACCATTTGTCGGAGCTGACATCGCTCTTCATTACCATCAATTAACGCCAACACACATGCGCATAATTGCCTATCAGTATTTAAAATACCAAAATGATGTTGTGCTCCCTCGGTTTTAAGATCGCACGTGGTGAAGGATAAACCGATTGGCATCCTAAGTTCACGCTCTCGTAATTTAAGCATCTCCATGTATTGGATGCTTCCATACTGCACTTCTAAAAATCGCGTAGCTACTCTCCAATAATAACGACGACTACTTCTTTTTTTTCTTAGCCTGAGTATTGTCTGAAGACTTAACTGCATCAGCAGAGGCCTGCATAGCTTCTAACGCCGCCTTTTGCATTTCTAAAGTCTTTATCGTCATGTCCACCATCCCCACGTTCGTTTTTAACCAATTTTCAACAACACGCAGTTCCGTAATTTTTTGTTCGATTTCGCCCGGATCTATCGTTGGTTGGCCTAAACCGGGAACGGATATTCCGAGCGGATTAAATAGTTTCTGGAATTGCTCCCCCCAGTCTTTCGCTTCAAAATCATCACTCATCTATTTTCCAAAAATTCAAAAATAACATTACCTACATTGTAGGACCTAACACCCAAGGAGCAAACTCATCCTCACCATAACCCCACTGCTCACTCTTTGATTCATCTCCAGAGGCCACTTCTAGCATTCGGTCAAAAATTTCTTGACCGACCTGGTCGATTGTGGCGGTACCATCAACAATAGACCCACAGTTGATGTCGATATCGTCCTCTTGTTTATTGAATAAATTGGTATTAGTTGACAACTTAATACTTGGAGAGGGCTTACAGCCGAATGCCGAACCTCGTCCTGTTGTAAAACACGCAATATTTGCACCACCGGCAACATGACCGGTTACAGATACTGGATCATAACCGGGCGTGTCCATAAATACAAAACCCTTAGCGGTTACTTGCTCTGCGTATTGATAAACATCCACCATACTTTGAGTACCGCCTTTCGCGACTGCGCCAAGAGACTTTTCTAGAATAGTTGTTAGTCCACCGGCCTTGTTTCCTGGCGATGGATTGTTGTTCATCTCTCCGCCGAGCTTCGTAGTGTAGTCCTCCCACCATTTAATTCGCGCAACTAGTTTCTCCCCAACTTCCTTCGATGCAGCCCTTCGCGTCAACAAATGCTCGGCGCCATAAATCTCAGGCGTCTCACTCAAAATAGCGGTTCCACCATTTTGAACTAAAAGGTCTGCAGCTGCCCCAAGCGCAGGATTAGCCGAAATCCCCGAATACCCGTCAGAACCACCACACTCTAACCCAAGTATCAAATGACTAGCTGATACTGGTTTACGCTCTATCCTATTGGCGTCTGGTAGCATTTCCTTAATCATATCGATACCCTGCTGTACAGTTTTTCGGGTCCCCCCAACTTCCTGAATGGTAAAAGCTTTGAGTCGATCGCTTCGGGTTAAACCCTGGGCTGCTAATAAATTGTTAATCTGGTTAGCCTCACACCCCAAACCAATAAGTAATGTTGAATAAAAGTTAGGGTGAATCGCATATCCCCCAAGAGTGCGTCTTAGATATTCAATGGGTTCACCATCAGCCGCCATTCCGCACCCAGTTCGATGGTGTATGGGAACGACCCCATCAATATTTGGGTAATTAGATAGAAACTCATCACTAAAAAATTTTGCAATTAACCGACATACGTGAGCTGAACAGTTAACACTCGACACGACACCCAGATAATTACGAGTCGCGACCCTTCCATCTGAACGTTCAATACCCATAAAGGTCGCGGGATTTGGATTCAATTCGGTAGGCCTATAATCTTCGCAAAATGCATAATTTCGTTCAAAGTCACCCATTGCCAAATTATGCACATGGACATGGTCACCAGGAGCAATCGCTTGAACTACGAAACCAATAATTTGGTTATATCGTCTGACGGCATCGCCAACCTGCAGTGATCTCGTTGCCACCTTGTGTCCAGCAGGTATGACGCCTGTAGTTTTCATTCTTTCTTTCAAGATTTCCGTACCCTGAGGTAATTCTGTCCTTGCGATCACAACATCATCCGCAGCATTAAGTCTTATTGTTAGGTCTGCTGTTTGAAGCATAAAGTCACTCCTCGATATTTGGTTAGGTTCTTGTGCGACGCCGAACAACCCTACGCAGCGGCATAAGTACGCATACTTAACGTAGTATACACCTGAGTAAATTACTGGAAGTATAGACAAACTTACAGAACATGTGGGCCATGTTTTGGGACAGCCTACTGTAGTTGTGTGGCAGAATATCCACTTATTTAGAATTAACTGGTGTGTAATATGCCCTCTAACCGGCTTGATGGAAAAACGATATTTGTTACCGCTAGCGCGCAGGGTATTGGACGTGCCTCAGTAATTGCTTTTGCTGAGGCGGGCGCCACGGTAATTGCAACCGACATCAATCAAGAAAAACTCGAAGAATTAGAGGAAATTAGCAACGTCAAAACTAAAACGCTAAACGTGTTGGATCAAAATGCCATCCGAGCTGCAGCTAAGGAATTTAGTAACGTGAATGTAGTCCTTAATTGTGCCGGTCATGTACATCATGGCACCATTTTGGAATGCAATGAGGAAGATTGGACTTTTGCGTTCGACATGAATGTTAAAAGTATGTTCATGATCAACCAATCATTCCTTCCACAACTTATAGCGAAGAAATGTGGCAGCATTATCAATATTGCGTCCGTGGCAGGATCAATCAAAGGATTTGTTAACCGCTTCGCCTATGGCGCAACAAAAGCCGCTGTGATTGGGCTAACCAAATCAATAGCTGCTGATTATGTTGCGGAAGGTATTAGAGCTAATGCAATTTGTCCTGGCACCATTGACACTCCTAGCCTCGCGGGACGGATGGCGGCAACTGGAGACATCGAGGTCGCACGTAAGAACTTCGTTAATCGTCAGCCAATGAATAGATTGGGCACACCAGAGGAAATTGCTAACATAGCGGTCTACCTTGCGTCGGATGAATCACAATTCATGACGGGACAAACAATAACAATTGACGGCGGCATCACCATCTAAACTCATAATAAAAAGGAAATCTAAATGAAACTTATACGATATGGAGAATTCGGCTCAGAGAAACCTGGCGCAATTGATGCTAATGGAGAAATTCGAGATCTATCTAATATCATTTCGGATATTGATTCAGCATTCCTCGATCGCGGAGGATTAGAGGAATTAGACGACTTGGATCTAAATACCTTGCCCAAGGTGCCAGGCAATCCCCGTCTAGGCATGCCTGTAACTGGCATACCCAAACTAATCTGTATTGGACTCAACTATTCTGATCACGCTAAAGAATCCAATATGCCGATCCCTACTGAGCCCGTTGTTTTTATGAAAGCTATTAGCGCACTTAACGGTCCCAATGATGATGTCATTCTTCCGAACAAATCAGTTAAAGGCGATTGGGAAGTAGAGTTAGCTGTTGTAATTAGTAAAACCGCCAAGAATGTCAAAGAATCAGATGCGCTGTCCCATGTTGCAGGCTATACCATTTGTAACGATGTTTCTGAGCGAGAGTGGCAATTGGAGCACGGGAGTCAATGGTCAAAAGGAAAGAGCTTCGACACGTTCGCACCGGTAGGACCTTGGTTAGTCACGAAAGATGAAATTTCCGACCCCCATAACTTAGCAATGTGGCTAGATCTCAATGGAAAGAGGATGCAAATTGGCAACACAAGTACCATGATTTTTAGTGTCGAAAAGTTAATTTCTTACCTTTCATACTTTGTGACCTTGCAACCAGGAGACGTCATCTCTACTGGTACACCGCCAGGGGTGGGCATGGGCGTAAAGCCTGACCCAGTTTTCCTCAAAGTCGGGGACGAGATGAGACTCGGTATTGATGGATTAGGTGAGCAAAAGCAAATCGTTATTGCTGAACAATGACATACCACGGCCTAATAGCTTAAAACGTATATATCGTTATTACTTTGTGTTCTCGCACATACGTTTGTATCACAAATATTAATTTATCAGTTACTGATATGAACGAAAAAGTTAATCGCGGTAATCGAAAACACAAGTATTCACCATGAGTCAGGAAATTAAGGATACGCATAAACTATGCACTGCGCCCATGCTTGACTGGTCTGACAGGCACTGTCGTTTTTTATTTCGATTATTTGCGCCCCATGCCATGCTCTATACTGAAATGGTTACTACGGGAGCGATTATTTTTGGTGACCAGAAACGACATTTAGACTTTTCTATTGAAGAGCATCCAGTTGCGCTTCAATTAGGCGGGAGCTCAATCGGAGAGCTGCGGCAATGCGCAACATTAGCTTCAGATTGGGGTTACGATGAAATCAATCTGAATTGCGGTTGTCCATCTGAACGAGTCCAGAAGGGAAACTTCGGAGCTTCTCTTATGCTTGAACCTAACCTCGTCGCTCAATGCGTAGAGGCGATGATGGATGCTACAAATGTGCCTGTTACCGTTAAACATCGTTTGGGACTTGATGAGTCAGATAGCTACGATTTTGTCTCTCAATTTGTCGGAACCATCCGTGACGCGGGATGCACCACCTTTATTGTCCATGCTCGAATAGCAGTTTTGAAAGGACTATCGCCAAAAAAGAATCGCGAAGTACCCCCTCTTAACTACGAATTCGTTTATCGATTAAAAAATGAATACCCAGACTGCACTTTCATTCTAAACGGCGGACTGGACGAAGAAGCCGCATACAATGAAATTCTGCAAAAAGTTGATGGAGTAATGGTTGGCAGGGCTATCTATCAATCACCCGAGTTTCTCGGCAAACTAAGCCAGTCGATTCATGACTGCGCACCACACACTTTAGAAAAAGTAATTTCAGAAATACATCGATATGCGGAAAGTCAAGTTGAGAAAAAGGTACCTATAAAGGCAATCTCAAGACACCTTTTAGGTCTTTTCCATGGACAAAAAGGAGCAAGAACATGGAGACGACAATTATCCAACCCCGATTTGCTGAAGCGTAACGACCCCGATTTAATCATGCGTACCTACCAAGATGTGTTTCAATCTCAACAATTATGAGTAGAAATTTAGACCGGAACTAGTGCATCCACTTCCTTTAACGTAATCAATTGAGTCGTCCCAACCGGGATTTCTAAGTTATAAAGCCCCATACAATATGCTCTGTCAGCTCCAATGCGGCGGTCGGGTCGATTGAAAGATCGACAGCCCGCTCAACGCAGCAAACCAACGGCTCAAGCCAGGGCTGATTGAATCTGAAAATCCCAAGTCTGGTTTGCGTTCCTCGATACGCAACATAAGGGCCACAACGGGAAACATAGAGAATTCGACCGAACTTAACACATCATTTCCTACACTCTTCGTAAAATAATCCTCAAACCGACCAAGCTCTGACAGTACTCCATCGACTGCATGAGAGATTTTAGTTTCATCCCATTTCTCTTTAGGGGTAAAAAATGTAGCCATTAGTAAACGTCTACTTGCGACATCCAGGTAGACATCGATTTCATTGATCAGTCTGCGACTGAGGGTGCGACAATGAATGTGCTTAGGAAGCAAGCGACCACCAGAATCTGGGTATTTATCCTCTAAATACTCAAGAATAACTGCAGACTCATAGATAGATATGTCCCCATCGACGAGCACGGGTGCTTTACCACGAGGATTCAGCGCAAGATATGATTCCTTTCTTAAATCTCCACTTTCGAATGAAAGGTCGATTCTTTTATATTGAAGCGCCTTATGCTCTAATGCTAACCAAACTCGCCAGGCAAAAGGGGAGCCTGACAGATAGTAAAAATCGATCATAATTTCCCTCCGTAATTAACTTAGTTTGTACCTATGTTAACAAAACAATCCGCCATTAAATGGCCAAGTGTTCCGAACGTATACAATTGGTTGATGCTTGACGGGCGTGGAAACTGGCTAATTAAGAGAGAGAAAATATCTCATAAAGGTTTAATAGACTTTATAAATGCCCAATATACAGCGGACGATACAGGAAGGTGGTTCTTCCAAAATGGTCCACAAAGAGTCTTCGTAACGCTTGAGTGCACACCATACGTGCTTAGCGTTGAGACAGACGATTCATTCATGTATTTCAAAACGCATACTGGCCAAGCTATAAAAATAATTGATAAATTATGGATTGATAATATAGGACGTCTTCTTGTGTCTTGGAACGGTCATATCGGATTAGTTTCTGATCGTGACCTTCCGTATCTGACGGCCAAGCTAAACAGCAGTGGGTCCAAAGATCAAATCAATTTGAGTGACTTGGATTTTATTAAACACCAAACACAATCAGGGAGTAGAACACCACTCAATCTAATAATGAATGAAACAGTCCATAACGTTTTATTTATAAACGAACTCCAAATTAGTCGAGTTTTTGGGTTTGACTGTAACCCTCAGCCACCTCAAGGCGATCCGGATTGCTGAAGAGAGGTAGATTCCTTTTATATTCTGAAGCTGATAAGTCGCTCAAAGAGCCGCCTCTTCGACAATGGTCATGAGTAGATCATCAATTTGTTTAAGTACTTCTCTCGTTTCTTGGTTTTTAACTCCTCGTGCAATACGCTTAAAAGCCACAAACGTCACCGCAGGTTGCCCATGTAACGTATAAACAGAAATAGCATAAGGACAGAAAGCTAGAAGATCTGGCGAATATTGGGCCATACGTCTAGAATACAGCGCGCTACAAAACTCAAGCACCACTGCATCTTCGTAAATCAACAGAGTCTCCCCCAAATCCTTCCCTGTCCGGGCTAACATGCCACCCACGTCCGAGGTATGGTCAACGACAAGGCCTTGGCTCTCAACAGCGAATATAACCCGCTCTTTAACGTCCTGAAATGTACTGTCAATAGCTACGATCTCTACTAACTCAGACAAATCACTCGCGTTAGATCCGTTAGATAAAAACGCTAAAGAGGATAGAAGTGAAAAAATTACATAGAGCTTTCTTCGCATGATTTGATTTACTAAGATTCAAATGTTAGTAGCGTAGCGCAAATAAAAAAACAACTCAATAAACCAAAAACAAACAAACAAAAAACCATAAATCGATTTTTGACAAAAATAAACTCGCAGATCAGCAGCTAAATAAGATATTTAAATACCAACCCGCGAGTATTGAGAATTAGCCAGGCCGGTTACCAGCAACCGGAAATGGCCAAGCTGCGGGCGCAGCCAATGGGCGAGGTGCTGCTGCAGCTCGTCTAACTGATTTTTTAGCAGGTGCTTTTTTAGCTGCTGGCTTTTTAGCAGGTGCTTTTTTAGCTGCTGGCTTTCGAG
>QXZO01000010.1:3952-4216 GCA_009886305.1 Betaproteobacteria bacterium | reverse complement strand
GCGGACAACCTGTAGAGCATATCGCAACACACTTCGTCTGCCCACTCTCGCGTGTTCGGACACCGGCAAGCAGCTCGATGCTGTCGCCGGCCAATCAGGCGTAGCGGTCCCTGTGATGTTTACTGACGTGATTCGTATATTTTAAGCACAGTACTTGGCGTTATCGCTAGCGACGATTGGTGATTACGCCACTGGCGTTAAAGCACAACAAACGTGTGACAAATGACGGCGAGCAAAAATTAGGTAAGAGGGTTAAAAAAGACG
>QXZO01000010.1:0-3942 GCA_009886305.1 Betaproteobacteria bacterium | reverse complement strand
ATCAAAAGTTAGCCGCTTGAAACGGTGTAACGGGAATGGATTTATGATGCTATTAGTCAACAATAGTCACAGGCGAAATGGAAAATTTTAGATATAAATTAATGGCTTAGTGAATATCCATTCCATCAATCAAATCCAATTTTTGTCGTAATAATGGGGTAGTTTTTATCCATGCGGGGGACAATCTAAAAAATATCGAACTAAATTTTCTTATCATAGGGGTTCATGAAAAAAAATGGCTGCCACGAGACAGCTAATGGTATCGGTCACACATTGTAATTATCCATTAGGAGGAACGATGAAGTATATTCCACTGCTTGCAAAGAGAGACGTGACTGACCCTGCGTTAAAAGACAAATGGGAAAGCTATCCATACGACTTGGCTATATTCCATGCGTGGGCTCATGCCCCCGACACTTTTGTTGCCTACACTCAATTCAACCGCACAGTATGGGTTGAAGAAGAAGGCGGTATGCCTTTATTTCTGAAAGAACTCGCTGTGGTGCAAACTAGCGTACTTAGCAACTCGTCTTATGAGTGGGGAAATCATGGCAGAGCAATGATTAGCCGAGGCGGCACGCAGGCGCAGGTTGATGCGCTAGTTCTTGGTGAAACAGAATCTAACCTATTTAGTGAGACGGAAAAGCTCGTAATACAGTACGCAACCCAGGTCACAATCGATGCGGTTGCCAAGCAACAAACGCTCGACGCGATGGTTAAGATTTTCACAAACAAACAAATTATGGAATTAACCTTTGCAATTGGCGCGTACATGCTGAATTCTCGCACCGCTAATCTGTGTGGACTAAACATTGGGGATGACAAAGCATTCAATTGAACGCATAAAATTATTCTGGAGAATTTCCATGATGTCCTCGTTTCATGTTCTTCCTCAATTAACCTCTAAAACCAATTCAATGAATGATCTAAGTCGCTCCATAGATGCGTGGGACAAGATAGCTAAATACACGGAGCCTAAGCTGAAGGCGGTGGAGTGTCATTCTGAAGAAGATTGGGTGATGCATTTAATTGTTATACAATTTGATCGCGCGGAAAAGCAGTACGTGAATTGATTTTTCTTTTAGAGACCAGCAGCACAATAATCTCTGTTTTATGCGATTTGAGGTTTAGGCGTCTGTTGCTTGGGCGTTTTTAATCTTTCATTTTTAATAATCGCTTGCCGTTGATTTTAAAGTCATATTCTGAATCCGCTCCCGGAGCCAATGCTCCCGTTAGGGTATCCTGCCCAATCTTTAACCAAGCAGACAGTGTTTTTGGCGTCCCTTTTTTTGCCTTCTCCATCCATGCAAAGTGGGCTTCAGGGGCTTCGTGCTCAATAATTAGAACGTTGCTATCCAACGCAACACGATCGACACGCAACTGGCCGCCGTCTTCGTCCCAGATTTCTACAAACAAGTTTCCTCGATTGTCGCTGATCTTTAAAACGTTCTTCATTTCTCGGCCGAAGACATTGGTAATCATCTCCCATTCACCAGTCAGAGATCGGTTGTCAAAAACCTGTTTTTTTACGCCTGAGTAGTCGCGCCAAAGCCAGCGCAGCGTTTCAGGGAATATAGCTCCCCCATGTTGCAAATTATGTCCGCCAGTGCCCATCTCAAATTTATAATCATATCTCGCAAACATCAGTGCTGATTCCATCGCGATATTCGCAAGAGTCCAGTTGCCCTCGATAATATTTAGATCATTGCTGCCATCTTGAAGAAAGACGCGTATTGGCTTCGGATTTCCACGAGTCTGTCGTATCAGATAAGGGTATTCGGAGCCACCCCTGAGGCGGGTATAGCTACCAATGTGACTGATCACTTTTGAAAATACATCCGAGCGGTGCCATCCGACTGTAAATGAGGCTAGACCACCGTCGCTCATCCCAACAATTGCTCGCCCGTCAGGATCACTCACAAGGTTATAATCCGCTTCTACAAGCGGAAGTATTTCATCAATGATGAATGTCGCATAGGTGTCGTCGATCGGCACATATTGCTTTTCTCGCATGTCTGAAGGGTGCTCTTTTGTCGAAGGATTGATGAATACTCCGATTGTGACTGGCATTGTATGATTGTGAATGAGATTATCCATTACGTTTACAGCCCTAACGTCTCCATCTGGGTCTAAGTATGCCTCGCCGTCCTGGAAGACTATTAGGCATGCGGGTGTTTTTGCAGAATAATGCTTAGGTACATACACCCAAAATTCGGTCTCAGTGTTTGGATAGACGTTGCTATTGGTAAATATTTGTCGGCGCACCGTCCCTTTTGGAACGCCATTGTGGATCATTGATTCAGGTCTGAGCGTGTAGTCTTGTGAACTAGCCATTGGAGATTGTCCCAAAGTAAAAACTGTCAACATTAATAAGTATCTAAACATTCGCGAATCAACCTATTGCAGTGTTTTCAAAAAGCGTTACAACGTTTTTGTTGTTGCAATACCCGTATTAAAAAAGATCATTAGCTAATATCGTCTGTTTTATCCTACCCTAAAGCACTTCCCCCCAATGTTAAAAAACTTCAGGTGTTCGACATGTTAATATTGATCGGATGGAGACCTAGTAGGAAATAACTCATTTAAGACTTTTCTAAGTATCGGCAAAAGACTGGGTTGCGACTGTTCCGCATCGATGGAGTAGCCGGTGTAGACGGCGACTAAATCTTTTTGTGGATTAACTAAAAGTCCTTGACCGGCCCAACCACCTTTATAGAAATCCCCATTATTATAAATGGCATCCCATTGATAAATTGAGTGGGAAAAATCTGTAGGAAGCTGGTTAGCCTCTCGAGGCTTAGTCCAAAGTTTTCGATTGCCGCCGTTACGGATGAGTTCAAGAACTCTATCGGAGATTAATTTGTCCCTGGAGGCTGTTTTGTAACTGGGGGAGAAAAGAAGTCCAAAACGTGCTACGTCGCGCAATGTAGAGATCAAACCGCCGTGGGTGTTAGCTATACCATGACTAGACGCGAGCAGAAACGCATTAGACTCCGCGCCTATTTTGCTCCAAATCTCAACACTTAATGCATCATGGAAGCTCATATTGGTCAGTTTCTCGATCACCCAACTGAGAAAAAAAGTATTAACGCCAGAGTACTGATAGAACTCACCTTGAGGATGAATAATCTTTGGTTGGAGATTGGATAAAAATTTGTAGGGATTTTCCGGAGGAGTGCCCGCAGAGAAGCCGTCACCCACGGTCACTGAATACTTGTAATAGTGTGAATGCTTATCAACGTAATTTTCGGGACAATCCAAACCGGTGGCCATGTCGAGCAGATTACGAATGGTGATTAACGCATAGTGGGATTTCCTAACTTCTGGCAGGTAGTGAACCAGAGGCAAGTTAACATTGATATTTCCCCTATCTTCAAGAATCCCAATCAAAGCTGAGACAAACACCTTGGTAACTGACCAATAAATGGTTTTATCGTTATGTTTTTGCCCTGGGTAATATTCGAAAACAATATAGCCTTTATGCAAAATGATGACGCCCGTAGTTTTAGACTCTTCACTATCCAAAAAGGATTGAAAAGGTAGACTCTCCGCTCCGTGCTTAACACTATGCTCAGAAATTATTGGCATAAAGCGTTCAGCCAGAGTACTTACTGGGGCGGTACCATGAATATTGAGCGTTGGCATAAAACGATGGAGGTGTTTAAAGTTCCACGCTTGGTCAGGACCATAGACATTCCACCAGATATCATCGGTCGGTAATTTTTCTATTTGATGAGCGTCTACTTCTGATCGTGGACTAACCATGATTCACCAGTCGCAAGTCGATAGCTGTAGAAGTTTTTTTAATCGCACGCACATCAGTTTGTCAGGCAAACTCGGTTGAAAATGACGCAGCGATCCATGTCCGTGAATTGTTAATCAAAAGCGAGCCGCTTGAAACGGTGTAACGGGAATGGATTTATGATGCTATTAGTCAACAAT
>QXZO01000001.1 GCA_009886305.1 Betaproteobacteria bacterium | reverse complement strand
AAGTCTGCTATATTCGTTGATATAAATGTTAATTCATTTAGAGCACAATTTCAGCCAATTACCAAGATAAATATGGAATTTAGTTTAAGAGAGTCAATGCGACTGGTTCGGACTGATCGAATGAGTATGAGGTGGGGTGAAATGGATAGCCTCGCTCACATGAACAATGTTGCTTACTTACGCTACTTTGAGGAGTCTCGTGTAGCTTGGTTCAACGATCTTGAGATTGATTACCAATCCGAATCCGAGGGGCCAATTTTAGGAACAATATCGTGTCGTTATCTAAAGTCTGCTGTTTATCCGGCTACCTTTATGGTAACCAGTTACGTAGGAAAGCTCGGTAGAAGTAGCTTTGTCATGTATCACCAACTAACTAATTGTATGGAAGAGTCAGAGATTTACGCAGAGGCTGAAGCAGTTTTGGTTTGGGCCGATATTGCTGCTGGAAAGTCTCGGCCGCTACCAGATTGGTTTCGTGCGGTAATTCAAGGTGAGTAACTAAAGTTTTCACCGCTTATGTTGCGACTCGAATCGCTCAATAAATAGAGATAAGTTGGGATGAGAGAATCTATTGATAGCAATTGGCTTCTGTCCTCTCCCGGGTGAGTTCTTGAGCGCAATGGTGAATTTATAGGACCTGGAGTAACCAGATTTATCCGATAAGGTTTTTCGCCATGCCATTCTTTCGATTGTAATACAGCGTATGCGTTAAGAGCCGATTTGGAAATGGCATAACCACCCCAGTATGGATCTAGTGATAATGCATGAGTGTCAGAGGTTAGAACGACTGAGCCATACCCGGATTCTAAGAAAAGTGGTTCAAGATTTTTTATTAAGAGTGCTGGTGCAATTACATTGACCCGGAATAGTTGTTCCCAAGAAGCTAGCCCTAACTGCTGTACCCGGCCTAACTCTGTAATGTGCGTAGCGCAATGAACAATGCCGTGGAGGTTACCGATACTTGATTTTACGATATTGCAGAGATTTTTAAACTCCGTTTCGTTTGCCTCAGTCAAATCAAGTTCCAAGATGGCTGGTTCCGGGTTTCCTTGAGATAAAATAAGATCATATATTTCATTAAGAGCGGTTAAGTTCCTACCGCTTAAAATAACCGTAGCGCCTTTATCTGCGCAGGCGAGAGCGACCGACCGACCGACCCCACCTGATGAGCCAGTCACTAATATAGTTTTGCCGACTAGTGTAACTTGAGGGCTAAGCGTTTCAATAAGTGTTTTCATGATGATTTGAGGATGATTTTTGAGGCTTCAATGCCGCTTCGGACGGCAGCTTCGAGAGTGGCTGGATATCGTTCATAGGTATAGTCTCCCGCGAGAATAATGCCGCTTATTTCTGTAACTTGTTTCGGTCGTTGTAATTGCGGTGAGCATGTGAAAGTGGCTCGCTTTTCAGCGACAACTTTACTCCATAGTGGGTGACCAAATCCAAATTCACGATCAATAATCTTCGCAGACTCTTTTGATAATCGCTCGTGCGACAGGTTCTGATGCCGTCCTGATCCGCTAATCACGACACCGATTAGACCTGGGTCATGGTGCGTTATGCCTCTATCGAAAACCCAATGCGCATAAGGTGAATTCAGGCCAATCATTCGATGGTTAGTTGAAATATTTTCTGCATATTTATGATAGATCGTATAAATCGGTTCATATGAGAACCGATCAATGATGGAGAGTGTAGCCCCAAGTTTTGAAGGATCTTTAAATGTGTTTCTTACATTATGCGGAGCAGTTGCTATCACTAAGTGAGTAAATTGCTCGTCAGAGATGCTTAATGAAAATCCGTTTTTTTTAACTCGAGTAATTAGCGCTCTCTTTCCTAGATGAATGTTACCTTTATGTTTCTTAATGTATCGCTCGGCCAACGATGCAAATAGAGACGTCAAATCATTTGTCGGGAAGATTAGATCACTACTTTTTCCTGATCCCAGTAGGGCGTCTGCTATTACGTTCATGAACACTGAGGCAGAGCCTCGCGTGCAATCGATATTGAGCGCAGATAAGCAAATTGGATTCCATAAGAGTTCGATTAATATTTCTGACTGCCTGTAGCGTGTGAGCAAACAGTGCACAGTGTCTGATGATTTTGTGTTGACTTGTCTCGTTTGAATACGACGCAGAAACCTTAGGGCCGCGATTTTATCGCTCAAGCTTATGCCGCGGGCAAATAGAAATCCGAAAAGTGTTTCTAACGGAAGCGGGATTGGAGGCTTGGTAATTTTTAGGGGGCCATATAAAAAGTTAAAAGGTTGTCTATCTAGGCTGGTGCGATCGGCTGGTGTTCTTATCTGGTCTAACGTTGATAATGTTGCTGAATAAGCGCCAGACAAAAGGTGTATGCCGTTGTCTAAATTGGTGTTATTGACTGTTAACTTTCTTGCTCGACCTCCAAGGGTATGAGAGGCTTCGTAGACTGAAGCGCGAACTCCTGATTCTGCGAGTTTTATTCCGGCAGCAAGTCCAGCCCAACCGCCGCCTATGATCCCTACATTTATTTGTCGCATCGGTTATGGATTAGACCAAATTCTCCACGCAATCCAAAGCTTGTGAATTGGTGTCAATGTTTGTCTTTTTGCAAAGGACCGAGAGGGTTTTGACGCAATTTTTTCGAGTAATTTGCGATATATGGCACTCATGATTAAACCAGCTTTTTGCGACTGCCGATCGTCTGTATGCAAATTATCATGAGCAGAATCGAAAAGGCTTTGAGCAATGTCAACTTGATTAGCGACTAAGTTGTCGAAAGCTACCGTCCCTACGGAATGCCGAAGGTCTGGTCGTGCAATTTTAACCTTCTCTAGTTCTTCAAGCGGTATGTAGATTCTACCTCGCGTCAGATCCTCGTTAATATCCCGAAGAATATTCGTTAATTGAAGGGCTAAACCTAATTTTTCTGCGTACATCAGCGTGCTTGGATGGGAGTATCCAAAAATATTGGCCGACAGAACGCCAACCGCGCTGGCAGATCGATAACAATATTGAGTTAGTTGATCCATGGTTTCATAATTTTGCCGCTCGAGATCCATCAGCATGCCATCGATAATGAGTTGAAAATATTTCTGTTCTAGTTTGTATGGCTCGATGAAACGTTGGAGTGCAAGCGTAACAGGATGTTGAGGTGTGCCCGCCCACATTTTTTCAATCTCTCGGGCCCACCAACTCAGCTTGGATCGAGCAATATATTCATCTGAAGCGCCGTCTACAATGTCGTCAACTTCTCTACAAAATGCATAGAGTGCTGTGATGGCTTCACGTTTATTTTTGTCAAGAAATAAGAAGCTGTAATAAAAGCTTGATCCGCTTTGGGCGGTTTTTTTTGCACAGTATTCTTCGGGCGTCATTAGGTGAGAAAAGCCGTTCGGTATAAAATACGAATTAAGTCTAACGAACTGATCTTGTGATCTGTGACGAAGACATTTCCCCTAGAGGTGTTTAATTTATTGATCACCTGAAATCCTGATTGAACGATGATTTTAATTTCAACACCCATCCTGCCCGGTAGTGCTCTGTAGAGCTCCGCTCCGCTGTCTAAATATTCTCGAGCCCGATCTAATTGGAAAGTCATGAAGTTTAACCAATTAATATCAAAGGTGCGATTTTTAATGTGATTCTCTGTAACGCCAAACGAGTCCATTTCATCTTTCGGTAGGTATATTCTTCCCAGGTCATAATCATCATTCACGTCCTGAAGGAAATTGATGATTTGAAGGCTAGTACATACAGAGTCAGACCAAGTTAAGTATTGTTCGTTCGTGTAACCAAATAAATGCAGCAATATCCTTCCGATTGGATTTGCTGAGTGGGTACAGTATTGTTGAAGGTCGTTAAAATTTTCGTATCTGTCAACCTCAAGGTCTTGTTCGAAAGCATCGAGTAACCGAAAGAACAAGTTAATCGGGAGTTCGTTGCGAACAATCAAGTTACCTAGATCGGAAAAAAGTGGCGTCAGGGGCGCCTTGTTGGATTCTATCAGTGTCAATTCCTCTCGAAAAAAAGCTAACCGCTCTTTTTTGAAGTGCTGTGGTAAGTCATCAGCGTCTGCAATGTCATCCGCCGATCTAGCAAATCTATAGACGGTTTCTATGGGCGCTCTCAACTCTTTGGGAAGAATAATCGAAGCGACGGGAAAGTTTTCGTAGTGGTCAACAGGCAAATCAAAGTATCCATAAAAATTAAAGCGGCTCATGGTTGTTGAGTGAACTAAAAATTAAAAGCTGTAGTCTCAAATTAACCGTGATATGTGGATTATAGTAGAATGCGAGTTATGCGAATGTGGCGGAATTGGTAGACGCACCAGATTTAGGTTCTGGCGCCGAGAGGCGTGAGAGTTCGAGTCTCTCCTTTCGCACCAACTATAAGTAACAGCTCGAGGCGCTAGCTGCGTCGTTTTAAAGCAATCGGTTTTTACTCGGAACTGGTTGCGTATAAATTTTTTTTGGGAACAGCATGGACGCAACATTAGAGACAGTCAGTAATTTAGAACGAAAAATGTCGATTTCGGTGCCGATGTCTGAAATCAATACCGAAGTCGTTTCTCGATTAGGTAAGTTGTCCAAGACCGTCAAAGTTGCTGGATTTAGGCCGGGCAAGGTCCCAATTAAGATTGTTGAACAGCAACACGGTGGTCAAGTCCGTAGTGAGGTGATGAGCGATGCAATCGGAAAGAATCTCGGATCAGCGCTAGAACAAAAAGAATTAAGAATTGCGGGTCTCCCAAAGATCGATGTGCAAGCAAAAGAGCAAAGTGACGATCATTTTGTGTTCGTTGCTTCCTTTGAGGTGTATCCAGCGGTAGAGGTAAAGGATATTGCACAATGTTCAATCGATAAGCCTACTGTGAAAGTGGGGGAGGCGGAGGTTGACTCAACGCTCTCAATTATGCAAAAGCAAAGAGGAACATTTGAAGTCAAAGAAAAGAGTGCTGAATCTGGGGATCAAATCAAAATTGATTTTAAGGGTTCTGTTGATGGAGAGTTGTTCGAGGGTGGTTCGGGGGAAGGTGTCGTTATGTCCCTCGGCGAGGGTAGGTTGGTGCCGGACTTTGAAAATGCCCTAACGGGTATGAAAGCGAAAGAGGAGAAGACTTTTGACGTTCAGTTTCCGGATGATTACCCAAGTAAAGACTTGGCCGGTAAAAAGGCTCAGTTTGAGGTCAAAGTACACGAGGTTTTAGGCTCCGTTTTACCTGAGATTGATTCTGAGTTTGCGAAGCAGCTCGGATTTGAAGATGGTGATGTTGATAGACTGCGTGTTGACGTCAAAAAAAACGTGGACACGGAGGTAGAGAAGCGGTTGGAGTCGCGTCAAAAAGATCTCGTTATGAAAGTTTTATTGGACCAAGCAGAATTTGATGTGCCCCAAGCATTAGTTGAGGAAGAGGGCCAGAGGCTGGCCGAACAAATGAAGGAGAACATGAAGTCGCGTGGGATGAAGGTGGATGAAGCCCCGCTACCCAAAGAGGTTTTCTCAGAGGAGGCTACTCGCCGCGTAAAGCTAGGACTGATCATCGCGCACATCGCGGAAAAAAATGAATTGCAACCTAAGCCAGACCAATTGAAGGAAGTGGTAGAGGAAATGGCAGCGGGATATGAGAAGCCCCAGGAAGTTCGGGATTGGTATTATAAAAACCCGCAAAGACTACGGGAAATAGAGTCGTATGTGGTTGAAAAAAATGTAGTTACTTGGGCCTTGGCAACCGCGAAGATTAATGATGCTGAAGTGGCTTTCGATGAATTAATGGGTTTGGAGAAATGAACGTGAACACCGATCGATATCAGGAGCCGTCCGCCTTAGGTATGGTGCCAATGGTAATTGAGCAGAGTGGTCGTGGGGAGCGGGCCTACGACATTTACTCCCGATTGCTGAAAGAACGGGTTATTTTTTTGGTTGGACCAGTTAATGAGTTAACTGCTAATCTTGTTGTGGCGCAGCTTCTTTTCTTGGAATCAGAAAATCCAGATAAGGATATATCCCTTTACATCAACTCGCCTGGTGGCGTCGTTTCAGCTGGTATGGCTATTTACGACACAATGCAGTTTATAAAGCCGGATGTGAGTACTTTATGCATTGGCCAAGCAGCAAGTATGGGTGCATTTTTACTGGCTGCTGGTCAAAAAGGAAAGCGATTTGTTCTGCCTAATTCTCGAGTAATGATTCACCAGCCGCTTGGTGGGTTTCAGGGGCAAGCTTCTGATATTGAGATTCACGCAAAAGAAATTCTATATTTAAAAGATCGTTTGAACAATTTATTGGCAGAGCATACGGGGCAACCTATTGAAACACTTCAAAAAGATACCGATCGTGATAACTTCCTTGGGGCCGAAGAGGCGGTAGCCTACGGTTTAGTTGACGAGGTACTTTCTAAGAGGCCATAGAACTTGGCGGACTTAAGGTTGTCACACGTAACGCGAATGGTAAATTTATTTTAGAAAAGAATAGTGTTTCATGACTGATAAAGACGAAAGTAATCCAGAAAAACTCCTTTACTGTTCTTTTTGCGGTAAAAGTCAGCAAGAAGTTAAAAAGTTAATTGCTGGTCCATCTGTGTTTATTTGTGACGAGTGCATCGAATTATGTAACGATATTATCTTGGAAGAAGCTTTAGCGGACACTGATTCTCCTGAGAAGTCGTCCTCGTTGCCCGTACCACAAGGTATTAGGGAAGCACTTGATGAATATGTAATTGGTCAGGAGTTAGCGAAACGGACACTTTCGGTCGCGGTATATAGCCACTATAGACGCTTGCATGAGAGTAGCGATGACGGAATTGAGCTATCCAAGTCAAACATACTTTTGATAGGCCCAACGGGCTCCGGAAAGACCTTACTCGCTCAAACTCTTGCTCGATTATTAAATGTACCGTTCGTGATGGCCGATGCGACAACCCTTACTGAGGCTGGGTACGTTGGTGAAGACGTCGAGAATATAATCCAAAAATTGCTTCAAAAATGTGACTATGACGTGGATCGTGCCCAAAGGGGTATTGTTTACATCGATGAAATTGATAAGGTCTCAAGAAAAACTGACAATCCATCAATCACTCGTGACGTCTCGGGTGAAGGTGTGCAGCAAGCTTTATTAAAGCTGATCGAAGGAACAATTGCGTCAGTGCCGCCACAGGGCGGACGTAAACACCCCAACCAAGAATTCGTTCAGGTCGACACAAGCAATATTTTGTTTATTTGTGGTGGAGCGTTTGATGGATTAGAGAAAATCATTCGAGACAGATCAGATAAAAGCGGCATTGGTTTTGGTGCTGAAGTTAAGGTCAAAAATACTGCAAAGGATTCTAGTCGGGTATTGAAGAGCGTTGAGCCAGAGGATCTTATTAAGTTCGGTTTGATTCCTGAGTTTGTGGGTCGACTGCCAGTTTTAGCTACTCTCGAAGAGTTGGATGAGAGCGCGTTAATACAAATTTTGACTGAACCCAAAAATTCGCTCTTAAAGCAATATAAAAAAATGTTTGCAATGGAGGGTGCTGATTTGGACCTTAGGCCAGATGCGCTATCAGCCATCGCGAGTAAGTCTTTGGCACGTAAAACCGGTGCTAGAGGATTAAGATCTATTATTGAGAGCGTTCTGCTGGACGTAATGTACGATCTCCCCTCCCTAAAAAATGTAGAAAAAGTTGTCGTTGACGGTGCAGCAGTCATAGAGGGAAGTAAGCCGCTGTTAATTTACTCCGAGAAAGACGTAGGAGCGGACCAGTCAATGGCGTCTAGCGCCTAGAACGTCATTGGCCTTGAATTTTTTTATTTAGCCTCAATGTAATTAAAAATATCACCACGCTAAAGGTCTTAACATGAGCGAGAAACATCAAGATAGCGAGCCAAATACTGCGTTTCCTCTAATACCTCTAAGAGATGTTGTTGTGTTTCCTCACATGGTCATTCCACTTTTTGTGGGACGAGCAAAATCAAATAAAGCTCTGGAGGTGGCTATGGAGGCAGGTAAGCATGTCATGCTTGTCGCTCAAAAAACCGCCGCCAAAGATGATCCGGAAGAGTCAGACCTATACAAAGTAGGAAGCGTGGCGAATATTCTTCAAATGTTGAAGCTTCCAGACGGAACCGTCAAAGTGCTGGTAGAGGGAGTCAATCGCGCTCGGTTAGATAGTGTCCTCGATGAAGAAACCCACCTAAGCTGTGAGACGTCAGAGGTTGTATCAGAGGTCACGGATCCAGCGAAGCTTGAAGGCATGAGACGAGCCTTGGTGACTCAATTTGAACAATACGTCAAAGTAAATAAAAAAATTCCACCGGAGGTTTTATCTTCTCTAGCTGGTATTGACGAAGCAGGAAGATTAGCTGATACCGTTGCGGCACACCTTCCATTAAAGATTGATCAGAAACAAGAGATTCTTGAATTGGCTGACGTCAAGTTGCGTCTAGAACACTTGTTGGGTCTATTGGAATCCGAGCTTGATATCATGCAAGTTGAAAGGCGTATTCGGGGCCGTGTTAAGCGTCAGATGGAAAAGAGTCAAAGAGAGTATTACCTTAATGAGCAAGTTAAGGCGATCCAAAAAGAGCTTGGTGATTCAGAAGATGGCGCTGATCTGGAGGAGCTTGAAAAAAAAATCAAATCTGCTCGAATGCCTAAAGACGCAAAAAATAAGGCAAATGCAGAGTTTAAAAAGTTGAAATTAATGTCTCCCATGTCTGCTGAGGCTTCGGTAGTGAGGAATTACATCGAGACATTGGTGGGCTTGCCTTGGAAGAAAAAAAGTAAAGTCTGTGCTGATCTAAAGGCAGCTGAAAAAATCCTGAATGAGGACCATTATGGGCTTGATAAGGTAAAAGAACGAATAATTGAGTACCTCGCAGTACAGCAGCGGGTAGATAAGCTCAAGGCGCCAATACTGTGTTTGGTTGGACCACCAGGAGTTGGTAAAACATCACTGGGTCAATCTATCGCAAAGGCTACAAATCGAAATTTCACGCGGATGTCTCTTGGGGGTGTACGTGACGAGTCAGAAATTCGAGGCCACAGAAGGACCTATATAGGTTCTATGCCCGGCAAAATTTTACAAAATATGAGTAAAGTTGGTGTTAGAAACCCACTATTCCTATTGGATGAAGTGGACAAGATGGGAATGGATTTTCGCGGAGATCCTTCGTCTGCATTACTGGAAGTGCTGGATCCAGAGCAAAACGACAAGTTTGCGGATCACTATGTTGAAGTTGACTATGATTTATCGGATGTTATGTTCGTTGCAACGGCCAACTCAATGAACATCCCAGGTCCTTTGCTGGACCGAATGGAAGTAATCCGATTGGCGGGTTACACCGAGGACGAAAAAATAAATATTGCACTGCGTTACTTATTACCCAAGCAAATGGAAAATAATGGTATCGACGGTCAAGAGATCACTGTGTCTGACGGTGCGATTAGAGACATCGTCAGGTATTACACGCGTGAGGCAGGTGTGCGCTCACTCGAGAGGGAAATTTCGAAAATTTGTCGTAAGGTTGTTACTTCAATTTCAGTGAATAAACTGATCAAGAAAGTCAGTGTCACAGCTAAGAATCTAAATGATTATCTCGGTGTCCGTAAATTTAGTTTTGGGCTTGCTGAAAAAAATAATCAGGTAGGTCAGGTGACCGGGCTAGCCTGGACTGAGGTGGGTGGTGAACTGCTCACCATTGAGTCGGTTATCTTGCCTGGTAAGGGTAACATCCAGCGGACTGGCTCTCTTGGTGACGTCATGAAAGAATCAGTTGAAGCGGCACGTTCAGTGGTGCGGTCTAGGGCGTATGTGCTTGGGATAGCTGATGATGTGTTTGAAAAGCATGACATTCACGTGCATGTCCCGGAAGGGGCAACCCCAAAGGACGGACCATCAGCTGGCATAGCGATGACTACAGCTTTGGTGTCATCAATAACAAAAATACCGGTTAGGTGTGACGTTGCTATGACTGGTGAAATTACGCTTAGAGGTGAGGTCCTTGCGATTGGGGGTTTAAAAGAAAAGCTATTAGCCGCACATAGAGGGGGTATCAAAACCGTGTTAATTCCTCATGAGAATGTGAAAGATCTTGTCGACATACCGGACAATATCAAAGGGAAGATCGATGTGCATCCTGTTAAATGGATTGATGAAGTTTTGGATATGGCGCTTGAGCATAGTCCGGTCTCACTTTCAAGTGGTCCCTCTGATGACGTAACGATTCCGGCGGTAAAAAATAACGATGGAAAGTCGTCTAGAGTCAAGCATTAATTTGCTTATTAGCGAGATACAGCGAAATATTGTAAGTATTTGACCTCTAAGCTTGACACGTCCTTTTTACAGTTGTTATAAACACTCTTGGGACTGGAGGGCGTAAAAAATTCTGTTTCACCCATAGTTAACAATACCAAATTGCGGGTCGTAGAAAAGCCCAGATTAAAATCAATATCACAATTATTAAAACGAAAGGATTCGATGTGAATAAATCAGAATTAGTAGAAGCAATGGCCGCTGCCGCGGATATATCAAAAGCTGCTGCAGAGCGTGCTTTAGATGGAGCAACTGCAGCCATTACCGGCGCCCTTAAAGGTGGTGATCAGGTAACTATCGTCGGTTTTGGTAGCTTCTTGGTTGGAGAAAGAGGAGCGCGAATGGGACGCAACCCACGTACTGGTGAGAGCATTCAGATTAAGGCCTCCAAGTCTCCGAAATTTCGGGCTGGTAAAGCGCTTAAGGATGCAGTAAACTAGCGCGCTTTCCAATCAGGTTAGTGTGGAAAATTACTTAGAACCTCGGGTCTATTCCCGAGATTCCTGGGTGCTTAGCTCAGCTGGTAGAGCGTCGCCCTTACAAGGCGAATGTCGGGAGTTCGAACCTCTCAGCACCCACCACACCGATGTTAAGGAGTGGTAGTTCAGTTGGTTAGAATACCGGCCTGTCACGCCGGGGGTCGCGGG